>NZ_CEZBFX010000016.1:51090-67096 GCF_982964205.1 Roseofilum sp.
GAGGGATGTTTCGACCAAGTAGATGTGGTACTTGCCTCAGCCGGAGGTTCAACCTCCAAAACTTGGGCCCCGAAAGCGGTGGCAGCAGGTGCAGTGGTCATTGATAACTCCAGTGCCTTTCGCATGGTTCCTGAAGTCCCCTTAGTGGTTCCCGAGGTCAATCCCGAAGCGGCAGCAACCCATCAGGGAATTATTGCTAATCCCAATTGCACTACGATTTTAATGACGGTAGCCGTGTGGCCGTTGCATCAAGTGCAACCTGTAGAGAGAATCATCGCAGCGACCTATCAATCCGCTAGTGGTGCAGGTGCGCGGGCTATGGAAGAAGTGAAAATTCAAGCCCAGCAGATTCTTAATGGCCAAGATCCAAAACCCGAACTGTTTCCCTACCCCCTAGCTTTTAATCTGTTTCCCCACAATTCGCCCTTGAATGATGAAGGCTATTGTCAGGAAGAGATGAAGATGGTTAATGAAACCCGGAAAATCTTTTCAGCTCGAGATTTGCGAGTGTCCGCTACCTGCGTGCGCGTCCCCGTACTCAGAGCGCACTCAGAGGCCATTAACTTAGAATTTAAACAACCCTTCCCTGTGGAAAAAGCCAGAGAAGTATTGCAAACGGCTCCAGGGGTGAAACGGGTTGAAGATTGGATCGCCAATTATTTCCCCATGCCGATGGAAGCCACGGGTAAAGATGAGGTTTTAGTCGGTAGAATTCGTCAGGATTTATCCCATCCTTGTGGTCTAGAACTGTGGTTATGTGGGGATCAAATTCGTAAGGGAGCGGCTTTAAACGCAGTTCAAATTGCTGAACTGTTGGTGGAAAAAGATTGGGTTAAACCCCGTGAAGTGGCATTAAGTCAATAAAGTGAACCGAAAAATCATCAAGCGCATCAAAGAAAAAGGAGCATAAAAAGGGTGAGTAATTTTGGACGAGTGATCACAGCGATGATCGCGCCATTTTCGGCTGATGGTAGCGTTAATTATGAGGTGGCTGAAGAATTAGCCATTCATTTAATCAAAAACGGCAGTGATAGCCTCGTAATCTGTGGTACAACCGGGGAGTCGCCTACCTTAACCTGGGAGGAACAACATCAGTTATTCCAGGTGGTGAAACAAGCAGTAGCCGGTAGAGCTAAAGTAATTGCCGGGACAGGCTCGAATTCAACCTCAGAGGCAATTTCAGCGACTCAAAAAGCGATGGAGTGGGGATTAGATGGCTCATTGCAAGTGGTACCCTATTACAATAAACCTCCCGCAGAAGGACTGTATCAGCATTTCAAGGCGATTGCCAAAGCTTGCCCCGATATTTCTCTTTTGCTGTACAATATTCCTGGACGGACCGGGCAAAATATGCCCCCAGAAATCGTAGGCCGTTTAGCAGAAATTCCCAATATTGTTGGCATTAAAGAAGCCAGTGGGAAACTCGATCAAGTCAGTCTTATTCGCCAACTGGTTTCCCCTGAATTTGATATCTATTCTGGAGATGATTTCCTAACGTTACCCATGCTCTCGGTTGGTGGGCAAGGTGTGGTCAGTGTAGCCTCTCACCTAGTGGGTAAGGAATTACAAGAGATGATTCAGTGCTTTGAAATGGGAAAGACCCAACAAGCAACTGCAATTCATTTGAAACTTTTTCCCCTCTTTAAGGCTTTGTTTCTGACGACTAACCCAATTCCAATTAAAGCAGCACTGGCTCTTCAAGGATGGCCGGTTAACCAGTTACGTTTACCCTTGGTAGAAGCCCCAGACTCCGTTCAAGCAGAATTGAAAAATGTCTTGAATCAGTTGGGTTTAAACTGAGCCGTTTGGTCAGGAGTAGAGTTGAAAAATCGACCTAAAAACGGGAGGAAATCCCCATGATAAGCGCCCCATTGGTTAGGAAAAAAGTGATTGAAATGTCTCTTAGAGCGCAAAGCGCTAGGAAAAAGGCAAGAGCTTCTGGTACTCAAAGTGTGAACCTTTGATCCCGTACCTTAGCGCAGCGCATTTCATGTCCGCGACAGCATAAATTGCTGTCACTTGAATCACAGTTAAGGCTAAGTGCAACTGAACTTAGCCCATACATCTGTCACACTAATGTCACACTAAACTCGAAAAATTATGGTTAGAAAGAATCAAAAGTCTGCAATCAAAATTATTCCCCTGGGAGGTTTGCATGAAATTGGCAAAAACACCTGCGTCTTTGAGTATGAAGACGAAATTATATTACTCGATGCTGGATTAGCCTTTCCCACTGATGGGATGCATGGGGTCAACATTGTCTTGCCGGATATATCATATTTGCGGGAAAATCGCGATCGCATCAAAGGCATGATTGTCACCCACGGCCATGAAGACCATATTGGTGGTATTGCCTATCATCTGAAACAGTTTGACATTCCCGTGATTTACGGCCCCCGGTTAGCGATGGCCCTATTGGAAGGTAAACTCGAAGAAGCAGGAGTGAGCGATCGCACTGAGTTGAGAACCGTTGGTCCCAGAGACATGGTACGGGTAGGGAAAAACTTTGTCGTAGAATTTATCCGTAATACTCACTCCATGGCCGACAGCTTTACAGTTGCCATCCATACTCCCCTCGGTGTCATTATCCACTCTGGAGACTTCAAAATCGATCATACTCCTGTGGATGGAGAACTGTTTGACCTACAGAAACTGGCCGAACATGGGGAAAAAGGCGTATTGTGCCTCATGAGTGATTCCACGAACGCTGAAGTGCCCGGATTTACGGCATCAGAAAGTTCAACCATTCCCAACCTCGACCGGGTGTTTTCCCAAGCTGCAGGACGGATTTTAGTCACGACCTTTGCCTCCTCCGTGCATCGGGTGAATATTATCTTGCAACTGGCGCAAAAACATAATCGAGTGGTTTCAGTTTTAGGGCGCTCCATGCTGAATGTCATTGCCCATGCTCGCAACTTGGGATATGTAAAATGTCCCGATGAGCTGCTGCAACCCCTACATGCCATTCGCAACTTGCCAGATGAAAAAGTACTGATCCTGACTACTGGATCTCAGGGGGAACCCTTATCGGCATTAACTCGGATTGCTAAACAAGAACATCGACAAGTTAAAATTCGCCGGGGTGATACGGTGGTCTTCTCTGCTAACCCCATTCCGGGTAATACCATTGCCGTCGTGAACACCATTGACCAATTGATGAAACAAGGGGCGAATGTGGTCTATGGCAAAAATCAAGGTATTCATGTTTCCGGTCATGGCTGTCAAGAAGACCATAAGCTGATGTTAGCTTTAACTCGTCCGAAGTTCTTTATCCCGGTTCATGGGGAACACCGGATGTTGATTAAACACGGGCAAACGGCCAAAAGTATGGGCATTCCCGAAGAAAATATGGTGATTGTCGATAATGGCGATATGATTGAGCTGACCGAGAATTCCATTGAAATTGCCGGTAAAGTATCCTCTGGGGTGGCTTTGGTCGATAATGCGGGTATTCTCCATGAACAAGTTCTCAAAGAACGGCAACAGTTGGCCGAAGATGGGGTGATTACAGTAGCTGCTGGTGTGAATTGGGAAGGAAAATTAGCCAACTGTCCCATGGTGCATTTGCGGGGTGTGGTCACGTCTTTGAAACAACGGTATTTAGAGGATGCGATCGCCCAATCCATACAAACCACCTTAGATAATCGCTGGTCAGAGTTTGTGCGCTCTTTTGGCAAAGGACAGTTGGATGTCAGTTTCCATCGCTTGCAACAAGAGATCGAACACGATTTGAACCGACTTCTGAGAAGAGAATTACGGAGTAATCCGTTACTTGTCTTACTGATGCAAACCCCCGAAGATCCTCCTGGAGATCTCAAACCCCAAGAGAATGGTTCTAAAACTACTCCTCAAACTGATGGTGTACCCCTGAAAAATCGGCGTACCCGTCCCCGGCGATCGGCTCAAGTGGCTTCTTAAGCAAACGTAATCACCTGAAGCAAGAGGGGGTTTTACCAAACTCCCCTTTTGTCTTATAATGATACGGTTTATTCCCGATGCTGTTGGGTTTATTACTGGAGAACACTGTGAAAAAACTGCTATCTTGGATTATTGCGGCGATCGCAATCCTTTCCTTTTCTCTGTCCACACCTGCCCTCGCTGGTGATGCAGGGGCTGGCGCAGGCGTATTTTCTGCCAATTGTGCTGCTTGTCATGCGGGTGGAAAAAACTTGGTTAACCCTACTAAAACTTTGAGTAAAGCCGATTTAGAGAAATATGGAATGAATACTCTAGAGGCAATTGTTACTCAGGTAAGCAAGGGGAAAGCTGCTATGCCTCGTTTCTTGGGTAAATTGAATGACCAGCAAATTGAAGATGTGTCAGCTTATGTTTTAGAGCAAGCTGAAAAAGGCTGGTAACCACTCCCAACAGGGTGTTGATTGAGATCGCATCCTGTTTTTAGAAACTCATTAAAAGAATACATCAATCAGTTTTAGTCTATAACTTGTTTTTAAACACTTATAGGAGTTGAGAAACTAGCTCCTCAACTCCTATAAGTGTTTAATTAATATACCCCCAAGGGAATTCGAATCCCTGTCGCCTCCGTGAAAGGGAGGTGTCCTAGGCCTCTAGACGATGGGGGCTTGATTTACTCACCTTAATTATCTTAACTAAGGTTTTTCGATATGTCAACCCTCAGTAAAAACTTTTTTGAGAATTCGTGAAGATGGGGGGGAAACTGGGGATACAGGGACATGGAAATGAATAATTAGCCCTCTTCTGTCACTTGAAACAAAAATTCTTCTCTTCAGACAAAAGTAAAATGGTCACCCATGAAGATCATTTGACCTTGACGGAAGAAAAAACTCGCTTCTCTGCCAACAGTAGAAGTAAAAATGTAGACTTGGTGACTGGCGACACTATTGTAATACTCTTCCAAGCGCCCATAAGCCTTTAGCCATGTAAGCATCTCCTCTTCTGTAAACCCCTGGAGATACTCTCTAACTGCTTCTCGTTGCCCAACTAGATCGATTAAGTGGAAGTTGTTAGCCATACCAACATCATGGACTCAGTTGACCCCATAATATCCCCGCCAAGGACTCACCTGTAAAATGCCCTCCGGAGTAAACACCACCTTAAACTGGGCTAAAGATTCGTCAGAACTTTCTGGCTCTTCAGAACGGCTGTTTTGGGTGACCTCTAATAAACTCGGTAGAGGAGTCCGATCTAAATAATCAAATGCCGCTTGATTCAGGGCTTCATAATCAGCAATCTCACCGTCTGGTTGCACAGCTACTCGATAATTGAGTTCTATGGGGAAATCGGCTTCCCGAATCCGCACCCGATCGATTTGGTTATAGAGTTCCTGATTCAAATTTTCTAGTAAAAACGGATCGGTAATTTCCGGGCCTAAACTTTGAGATCCGGGCGGAAAGCCATTCCAAGGACTGACCTCAACTACCCCTTTTTGGCGAAAGACAACCTTAAACTCAGCAATCGACTCCGCTTCTGCTCCTCCTTCATCGGTCGGAATATAAGCTAACTCTAACAAGGGAGTCAGTTGGTCATCTTGGGGAATCATACCCTCATCTGTCCCTCGATATCCCAAAATTGCCCCATCTTGCCCTACGGCCACTCGATAGGTTAAATCTCTTTCTAGATCTTCGCGACTTTGCCAAGCCCGGTCAATATCTTCATGCAATCTTCGATTTAAAGTCCCGATTTCTGTTGCATCGGTAATTGAGGGTTGGCGTTCGACTAAAGTATCGATATCTTCAATCGTCGGCCGTGAAGAAGTCCGCCCAGTAGTTAAAGGATTAGCGGTAGTCGAGTCGGAAACCGTCAGGGCTGCCTCTCCATTAGGTTCTCGATCGCTTCGATCGGTATTTGGGGAAGGAGAGGGAGGTTCACCGGAGTCTTCAGACTCGGAGGCACCATGGGGTTCGACTTCCTCCAGGGTCTCCGGCCGTTCAATGTTGGGTACGGGCATCATCAGAAATAAGCCAGCTACAACCGCCAAACCGACGACTCCTAGGGCAGCGGGAGCAGCTCGTTGAGGTCCTGGAATAGTGGCTTGTACATAGCGCTTAGGAGTAGGAGCTAGAGACCAGGAAAGGCTCGGCAAGGTTTGGGTATCGGCAAAAAATTGATCGACGGCTTCTACTAGGTCAAAGAGTTGGACATCACTTAATTTAACTTCTGGAGGGTTGGGAGAGGTCGCAGCCGGATCGGGAGTATTCGTATTAATGCACAGGCGATGGTAATGGCCGTTGAGTTTTTCTAAGTGTATCCATTTTGGCCCGGGAAGATGCTCTTGGGGATAGGACACCCCACTGAGGACTTCTTGGGCATAGTGGCTAACTGCCCACACAAGGCTTTCAAAAAATTCTTTTCCCCCAGTTAATTTTACTCCAGCAATTTGGCATTCCACATTACTTAACATAGAAAGGGGCTGAAAATCTAAGGAACTGCCCTCATTAGCCTCACTCCATCCCCAAAGGGTTAAATTGCAGTTGGGTAAATTGTATTGACGTTCGATACTCATACCACTTCTCCATCAAATAGGCTAATCCACAATCGTTGCATTCCTTTGGTTCCGGTACAAAATAGGAGTTGGCTTAGTAGGGATATACCGAGTTCATTTAAGGCTCGATCGTTTTGGTATGGGGTGAGGGCAGAGCGTTGGAGGTTCATGCGCGAGCGGAAATGGGCCCGGAAGCGATCGAGGTATTCGGAGAGCCGAAAATGGTGTTCTACGGAAAGGTGTCTTTCTTGCAGTTGCTCGTAGGCAACGAGCAGTTGACGGATGAGGACCGTGCGTTTGCGGGCGAGGGTAGCGGCGATCGCCACCAATGCCTTAGCTTCTTCTATACTCAGAGAACGACGCATATGGGCACGGCGAAAGGGATTAGTGCTGCGTAAGCGCCATAGGCTAACACGATTTTGAATGATCTCTTGAAGTTGGAGGGTTTTGGAGGCAGCGAGCATAGCTTCTGATCCCCCTAAATCTAGAGCTTCGAGAGCTAGTAGAATCAGATCGAGATGCCAGCGAGTACGACGGGGACATTCTGGGGAATTGAGAGGGGGATCGACCAAGTTCTCCAGAATTAAGGGAGTGGTATTGAGAGGTGGACTGTTGGTTTGCATAATGTTCTCAAGAAACATTCAAATCGTGTTAGATACTGCCCTTGTGGTGAACTGTTCAACTTCAAGGACGCACGATCAGGATCTCTGATGACGAATGAACTGGGTAAAAGAGGACAGGGGTTAATCAGACCATCAAAGGGGAACACGATCGCTAATACTCATATGAGTCAATCTGGGATGCTAAGTGTATATTACCGGATCGCTCACCCTTTGTTCTAGATTAACCTTTAGAGGCGATCGCTGTCTTCTCCCTTGTTCTAGGAATCAGGTAGGATTGGGAAGCATCGGTTCTGATAACCTGATAATCACAGAAATAGTATTTAGATCATGGATATTCAAGAGATTCGGACTCTGATTCGGGATATTCCCGATTTTCCTAAACCGGGGATTTTGTTTCGCGATATTACCACGCTGTTGAAGCACCCCGAAGGGTTTCGCTCAACGATTGATTTATTGGCTCAACGCTGTGGTGAACTCTCGCCGGACTACATCCTGGGAATGGAGTCACGGGGATTTATCTTTGGCACAGCAGTGGCGTATCAATTGAATTGTGGTTTTATTCCAGTCCGCAAGCCGAAAAAGCTACCCGCTCCGGTTTATCAAGTCAGTTACGATCTCGAATATGGTCAAGATCAGTTGGAGATGCATCAAGATGCCCTGCAAGGGGGCGATAATACTCCGCATCGCTGTCGCGATCGCGTCGTCATCGTTGATGATTTAATTGCTACTGGGGGAACCGCGCAAGCCACTGCAAAACTGGTAGAGCAAGCCGGAGCAGTCTTAGCCGGATTTGTCTTTGTGATTGAATTAGAAGCTCTCGAAGGACGCAAACACCTCCCCAATGTCCCAATTTCTAGCTTAATCCAATACTAATTGGGTAATAGGGAATAGGGAATAGGAGATCTCCCCATCCCCCCATCTCCCGATCTCCCTATCTCCCCATCCCATGAACTCTACCCTTTCCTACAATCTCCGGGGACTTTTTGGTAATGAAGTCTTCCTCTACATCAGCAAACGGGTATTACAAGGCTTAATCACCCTTTTATTAGCCTCTGCCTTAAGCTTTACCATTATTCAACTTGCCCCTGGCAACTATATCGATACCCTGCGCCAAAATCCCCAAATTTCCCCCGAAACCCTGGAACAACTCTCCCAACAATTTGGCTTAGATAAACCCGCCTATCAGCAGTATTTTCGCTGGATTTGGAGTATTCTTAGATACGGAGATTTTGGTCAGAGTTTTGTCTATCAGCGCTCTGTTGCCTCCTTGCTCTGGGAGCGCATGGCTAATACCCTATTGTTAGCCATTATATCTCTGGTGATTAACTGGGCGATCGCCCTTCCATTAGGTATTGTCGCTGCCCTCAAACAAAATACCAAACTCGATCAAAGTCTGCGAGTTCTCAGCTACATTGGCCAAGGATTTCCCAGCTTTATTACCGCCCTTGCTTTGCTCTTTTTTGCCCAAAGTGTTTCCCCTCTTTTACCCGTTGGAGACATGACGAGCATCTATTTTTCTGACTTAACTTTAGTGGGCAAAATTCTTGATATTGGTTGGCATATGATCTTACCCGTATTAGCCCTCAGTATTACCGGATTTGCTGGACTCCAGCGCCTCACCAGAGGACAATTTTTAGACGTTTTGCGCCAAGATTATATCCGCACTGCCCGCGCCAAAGGCTTACCGGAAAATCGCGTTATTTATGTTCATGCGCTCCGCAACGCCATTAATCCTCTGATCACTCTTTTAGGTTTTGAATTTGCCACCTTATTAAGTGGTTCTTTTATCACCGAATTTTTCTTTAACTGGCCGGGTTTAGGGCGCTTAATTCTCAGTGCTGTCCAATCCCAGGATTTGTACTTAATTATGGCCAGTCTGATGATGGGGGCAGTGATGCTCATTATTGGCAATTTAATTGCCGATCTGATGTTAAAGTTTGCCGATCCTCGCATTCGTTTAGAAGATCTCAAATAAATTATCCATCCTATGAATGCCTATGGCCTTTCAAACCTATTATCTGATTCGCTCTCAAAATGACGGTCAATATATCACGGCTCGTTTAGGAGATCAAAACTATCTGTTACTCTTCCAACAAGATTTTGAAGCCTACAGTTATCTCAATACCCATGCCCCCGATGTTGCCCATCAATTTGCCGTTGAATCGTTAGTTAGTTCCCAGCTAAACGCTCTACTCAATCGATGGGGCTATCGGGGCATTGGATTAGTTCAAGATCCCTTAATTCCTAGGGTAGAATTTATGGCACGAGAGTCTTCTATTGACGGTTAGCTTGTGGGGTTGAATTGAGTCGGGTCTTGATCTCGACGATCGCGCACCGAAAGGGGAGTCCCTTCGCCATCACCCACTAGCGCTGCGGTACTTTCTAAGGCTTCCCGTAACCGTTTAGCGGCATAAATCGACATATCCCTCGGAACACTAATGCGATCGCGCAAATAACGTAACCCGATATCCGATCCGGATGGTGGGGGACACTTCTCTCCCTTAATCAAGTAGGTTAAAGCACAACGCAGCGCTTCATCAAACAGGCGATCGTCGGCGGGATTCACTTGAATAATATTCTGACGATGCTTCAGCACTCGGTGAAGAGCTTCTTCACGGGAGGTTTCCGGCTCTGGATAGGTTACATCTGGCAATCCCAACCAAGGGCCACTATCCACCCGTTTCTGATTCTCCTGAGTTTCCAGTTCCTCATTGGGGTAACAACCGCCCATTTGTGGGGGTAAGTCATGGGCATGGGTGTGAAAATCGCTTTGGGTTCCTCGGTAGGTAGGGCGAGTTTCCATGGCATCAAACCAGTTGGAAAAATGGGGATTTTCCTTGCGCAGACCATACCCTTTGTAGTAGTACAAACTCGCGTTCATCCGCTCAACATAGGGTGTGAAAATGATATCTACTGTGCCAAAATCCTCGAGGAAATAGGGGCCAGGCATACGGCTCAGAGCCTGTTCTACGTCGGCAACTACGCTAATAAATTTTTCTTTGTGCCGTTGGTCGTCACGGGGCGATCGCCTCGGATAGCACAGCCAACTACACCAGGCCCGAAACAGTAACCGCTCTAGTCTACGCAGGGGAATCACCTGGGAATCCTCTATCCCTGCACCGTTTAGGGGGCCAAATGCCTGTTCTAAGGCGACTAAAATATCATCACTTTCGGTAATCAATTGGCCGTCCAACTCGATCGCCGGAAGCATTCCCGATCGCACTTTTTCTTTATACCACTGTTCTTTTTTGCCGTAGCAGAACATGGTCACCTTGCGGATACGATAAGGAATCTGTTTTTCCTCTAGCCATAACCATACCTTTTGGCAATAGGGACACCAAGCATGATGATCTCGATAGAGTGTAACCCGCACATCCGATTCCGAGTGACCAAATAGGCGTAAATTGGATTGGGCATTGGTCGGGCCATTGACTCGATCGATCGTAAAATGAGTGAGCGATTCTAGTTCTGTCCAGGTTAAGACACTCATGGGCGGATGATAAAAATAACAGGAAGGGTAATCCTATTCAATATAGCGCTGTTGTTTGTCAGCGATCAGAGACCCACGACCCGCACACCAATAGTATTGAGCCTAACTTCTGGTTTCGCTTCCATCGTATTACTACTCGACTCAGGTTGAACTTGGATGCTATTTTTGAACCCAAGCCATGACCATAGACGCGGCCATCTATTCTTTTTAAATTCTTGTTTAATGCCATAACTGGCATAATACAGTGGAGAAGAGCGACGATGGGCACTTCGACAAGCCCAAGGATAAATCATCCAAGACCCCCCACGTATGACGCGATCGCTACCCTTGGTGGGACAATCGAGATTGTTATCAAGATCATTATCATGCCAGATCTCGCTACACCACTCCCATAGGTTTCCATGCATATCGTACAACCCCCATCCATTGGCAGGAAAACTGCCGACGGGTAAGGTTTTATAAAGACATTGACCCTTGGGAGCTTCCCCGTAACTATAGCTGGCATCATAATTAGCCAGCTCGGCAGTCAGGGTTTCACCGCAATGAAATGGGGTCACTGTTCCTGCACGACAAGCATATTCCCATTCAGCTTCGGACGGTAAGCGATAGGATTTTCCAGTGTATTGGCACAGTCGGGCGCAAAATTCCTGACACTCTAACCAGGAAATATTTTCTACAGGTCGGTTTTCTCCTTTGAAACTGGAAGGATTCGGGTTGAGGGAGCGATGTATTGGGGGAAAGGAGGCTACCCGAAACCATTGGGCCTGGGTGACTTGAAATTTACTGATGTAGAATGGGGGGAGGCTGACGGAGTGCTGGAGTTTTTCCTGGTATCCCATGAGAAAGGTTCCACCCGCGATCGCCACCATATCCAAAAAGATGCCTTCTCCCAAATCTTCTCGGTAATACTTTGCGTGCCGAGTTTCCCGCTCAATAATTTCTCCCCGATGGTTCACCGTAACAGTTTCAAACTCAAATAAAGACAGTTGAGGTTCTCCCAATGACCCATTCCCCATGACCAGGACGTAGAACTTACCGGGCCATACCAAAGAGAGAACCAAAAGAGCGGCCCATATTCTTTGGATCTAAAGCATCAACGGCAGCAGTAGGCTCATAGCCACAATGTACCATGCAATCAGCACATTTCGGATTGCCACTGCGGTGACCATATCGGTCCCAATCCGTATTATTCAGTAATTCTTGGAAGCTTTGATAATAGCCTTCATTAAGCAAATAACAGGGCTTTTGCCAACCTAAAACGCTATAGCTGGGACTTCCCCAAGGGGTACAGTCATAGTCTTTTTCACCCAGGAGAAAATCTAAAAATAGGGGATTATGGTTAAAATTCCAAGCTTTTTGACCGGCTTTGAACGGAGCGAGAATTTCCCGAAATAGCGCTCTCGTTTGTTCCCGTTTCAGGAAATGGTCTCGATCGGGGGCCCAGGCATAACTATAACCGGGAGAAATCATCATCCCATCAATGTTTAAGGTGGCGAGAAAGTCAAAGAATTTTTGTATCTCTTGGGGGTCAGCACCCTCAAAGACTGTGGTGTTTGTCGTGACGCGAAATCCTTTAGCTTTAGCAGCACGAATGGCTTGTAAAGCTATATCAAACACGCCTTCACGGTCTACACAGCGATCGTGTTGTTCCTGTAAGCCATCAAGGTGAATGCTCAAGGTTAAATAGGGGGAGGGCTGAAACCGGTTTAAATATTTCTCCAGTAATAATCCATTGGTGCATAAATAAATAAACTTTCTGCGCTCAATTAATCCCTTGACAATTTCCACAATTTGTGGGTGCAAGAGGGGTTCTCCTCCAGGAATGGAAACTACGGGCGCACCACATTCTTCGACAGCAGCAAAGCATTCTTCTGGGGTAAGATGTTGTTTGAGAATTTCTTTAGGATGCTGTATTTTTCCACATCCGGAACAGGCTAAATTGCACCGAAATAGGGGTTCAAGCATTAAGACTAGGGGAAATTTTTTCCGTCCTAATAGTCTTTGAGTGACTAAATATTTGCCGACTTCAATGGCTTGTTGCAGGGCAATGGCCATAATCGCTCCTCTTACGGTAACGGGTTATCTGGGGATTTAGTATAGTTGAAAGTTCCTGATTTCTGCAATTTTCCTATTACCCATTACCCATTCCCCATTACCTATTACCGCGCGAAGCGCTATATTTTTCGATTTTCTAGACGAAAGAGCCATACCATGAGGGCAACTACACCAATTTGTAGAGCTAGGTTGCCTAAAGTGGTGCTGAGATCTTCTCCTGAAGCGAGTTTAGCGAGGAAAATGAAGGCTCCGATTAAACCGGATGTGGCAAAGGTGGCGTAAATAAATTGACGTAATCCCCGATAAGGTGCTTTGGCTTCAGCTTTGAGGCGAGCATATTTTTCTGGACTCAGGGAAGATTTGCGGCTGCTTTTGGATCGAGGAGAATCGGACGGCATGGGTTTTGACGCTAAAAAGTCTGGGAAAATTCTACCATGGAGATGGCTTAGGGCCAGGAAAACCAGAGTATAGTAGAAAGTCTAGGTTTAAATCGAGATGTTTGAACAATTAATGGAATCTGAACGTAAAGTTAAGAGTGTTTACACCGATGGAGCGTGTTTAGGAAATCCCGGACCAGGAGGATGGGCTGTACTGGTCAATTTTACGGATGGCTCCATTTATGAAATGGGGGGATCGGAGGCGGATACGACGAATAACCGGATGGAGTTGCAGGGAGCGATCGCCGGATTAAGGTTAGTGGTGGCTTCGGGACAAACCGAAGCTGTGACAGTATTTACGGATAGTGACTATGTGCGTAAGGGAATTACCCAATGGATTCGAGGCTGGAAAAATAAAGGCTGGAAAACGTCCCAAGGGAAACCCGTACAAAATCAGGATTTGTGGGAAAGTTTAGATCAGTTAAATTCTAAGATGGTGTTGTGGGAATATGTGCCAGCTCATACTGGCGATCGCGATAATGAACGTTGTGATGAGATCGCTAAAGCCTTTGCCACAGGTCGCTCTCCCGCCTTAAAACAAGCTTTAGAAACCCAAAAGCGATCGAGTCTTTCCCCCCTAAATGGGCAGAACGCGCTACAATCCACGGATGTTGCTTTAAACGGTAGCATGACAGATGTAAATGCCCCTTCCAATCCTACGTCCTCCGAAAACACGGAGAATTTACCCCGTGATGTACGGGTTGGACAACTGCGAAACCTAATCGAAACCTTACGCATTGCTGACGAAATTGCCAGTCACGCTTATTTAATTACTAGCTCGGAGTTGGCAGACTTAATGGATGTCAACGCTAGTGCGGTTACCAGTCGCGGCGATCACTGGGTTTGGCGAAACTGGGTGGTTTCCAGGGTTCGACGTGAGGGAAATCAAATCCTATGGCAACTTGAGAGAGTGGATTAGATTCTGAGGCCATGTCTCAATGAAGATGCCCTTGACAAGGGGCCTCCAGCCCCTTGCCTCCCCTCTGTCGTATCCCCCTAACCCCTTATCCCCCCATCCGGCGGTGAGTCAACTACTTCGTAGCTCGTAACATCGATTGCATCAATGGCTTCCGTGGGTTCCGATGAGACGGTTTCTGGTTGAGGAATCTGCTTTTGAGTCCATTGACGTACTTGCTCAAAATTAGAGGCAATAGCCAATAGCCCCCCCGCAACAATAAAGACAGGAAGGGGAACCGATAGTGCTTTGAGCTGTTGAAAGATTTCAGCTAACACTAATAGAAGAACAAAACAGCTAATCCAGAGTCTCATGGGTTTCTGATTGGGTTGATAGCACAGCTATTGACTATACTATACTCGACTATACTTGATGATTATCCCAGAGTCCCTGGTGGATGAAAGCTTGTTGTTGAATGAAGAGGTTGATCATGGTTGATGCACAATACCGGTTAGTTACTCGCAGTGATTTTGATGGGTTGGTCTGTGGGGTTCTCCTCAAAGAGCTAAATTTGATTGATGAGATTAAGTTTGTCCATCCTAAAGATATGCAGGATGGCAAAGTCGAGATTAGCGATCGCGATATTACCACCAATTTACCCTATGTTCCAGGAGCGCACTTGGTTTTCGATCACCATTTGAGTGAAACCATACGCAATACCTCTAAACCGGAGAATTATATTATCGATCCCGATGCCCCTTCGGCCTCACGAGTGGTCTATAACTATTATGGCGGAAAAGACAAGTTTACTGATATTTCTGAAGAGATGATGACGGCAGTGGATAAAGCCGACTCTGCCCAGTTTTCTGCCGAGGAAATTCTCGATCCTACCGATTGGGTTCTGCTCAATTTTATCATGGATGCCCGCACCGGTTTAGGCAGATTTAAGGAGTTTAGAATCTCCAATTATCAATTGATGATGGAGTTAATTGATTATTGTAAATCCCATACTATTGAGGAAATTTTAGCCCTGCCCGATGTGCAAGAGCGCGTCAACCTGTACCAACATCAGCAGGAACAATTTAAGCAACAATTAAAACGTTGTTCCCAAGCTTATGGTAAATTAGTAGCGATCGATTTGCGTAAAGAAGAAACCATTTATGCCGGAAATCGATTTATGATTTATGCCCAGCATCCTGACTGTAATATTTCCATGCATATTATGTGGGGATTGAAACAGCAAAATACAGTATTTGCGGTGGGTAAATCCATTCTGAATAAAACCTCTACAGTCAATATTGGCGAGTTGATGCTACAACATGGAGGGGGAGGCCATGCGAATGCTGGGACTTGTCAAATTGATAATGATAAGGCAGAACAAATCAAGACCGAATTGATTGATAAACTTCAGAATACCTAATATCACATCCGAATAATCAGTTACAGTATGTCATTGCGAAGGTCGCGCCAGCGGAATGAAGCAATCGCAAAATCTCCCAATCTTGGCGATTGCTTCCCTGCCGTCGCAATGACAATTCTAACCCAAAATTTCCCTTTCGGTCGGTCTAAATATTTCTAAAGCGGCTTTATGTTGAGGGGCTTTCGTATTAGCAACATAGGCGAGAATGTTGGTATCCAGATAAATGCGTTTAGACTCTGTTGCCATAAAGCATCGTCCGATTAAAGGGCTGGAGGATTTCGCTATCAAAAAGTAACGGAGTTGGATCAAACTGCGATCGCGTTTCTTTGGTTGATGGTTGCTGCTGTTGATTGAGGGTTTTAAATGTCTCTATCATCACAGCAATTTGCTGAATTTGCTCCGGTGTGAGTCCAGTCGTATCAAGAGTTTGAGTCATATTAGAATCGGGAACTAGGATTTGCCTATATTTTAGCTGTTTCAGAAACCGGGTTTCTATCAAAATCTCTGGTTTGTAGCTGAAATTGTCGCAGAAACCCGGTTTCTTAAATCTCCTCTAACCAGGTTTCAATAGCAGATAACAGATTGAGTTGATTCGGCGGAAAGCCTTTTAACGGCGGGTCTAG
>NZ_CEZBFX010000017.1:0-29085 GCF_982964205.1 Roseofilum sp.
GAAATCTATAGAAAACTCTTATGTGATGGTCATGTGATTGATTTATTGATGAAATTCTATGGCAATGCTTTTATCTATAAGTTTTCTCTATTCTGCTTGACCTATTTCTTGCACCTTATTTTTGGAGGTGTTATGGTGAGTTTAGGTAGATTTTAGGTAGGGTTGAGGACTGAAAATCCTCGTGTCGGCGGCGGAAGTCTGCTATACTCACATGTTTTTTGAATGCCAGGAGGCGGACTTGAACCGCCGACACGAGGATTTTCAGTCCTCTGCTCTACCGACTGAGCTATCCCGGCTTATTTTCAATGCTTTACTAAGCAAACACTAAATTCTTTTAGTTGTCAATACCTGAGGAAAAAAATCTGAGGGAAAGGCGATCGCCTTTCCCTTCTATCCTAAATCGGACGTAAGCGAGTTAACTTCAAGTTGAACTGACCTCCAGCAGTTTCACCAAAGGCACGTACCCGTACAATATACGTCCCTGACTTGGTAATCCGGGCAAAGAGCAGGGAATTGGTACTGCCATCAGGACCATCATCATTTTCAGCAACGGTGGTGCCATCATCACCCAGTAGGGTAACAATGGTATCAAACTGATCGGAATGCAGGTCAACTACTACATTATCCCCTTCATTCAAATTGACTATGTAATCGCGTGCAAACCCCCCTTGGCCAGTGGGAATATCCTTTTGCGAGAGGGTATCAGTAATTTCATTGCTCGTAGGTAATGGCTTGGGATTATAAATTTCTGATTGGGCCTGAGCTGCTGTCTGAAGACCGATCGCCATCAACAGGCTGAATACGAAACGAATACCGCTACTTGGGGTAGCTAAAGAGTTAAGCATGAAACATCAAGTCAACTGATGGATTTTCTGTGAATATCTTAAACTACGCTTTCAAGTAATCGCCAATATTATCTCACGTTCTGATTAGGTTTCAATATTACCGCGACGAGCTACTGCACACCGGGGAGCAATCCACCATGGGCCGCCTTCATTCCCTCTCAAGTCGCATTGTTCGATGGGTCCTGCACCATTAGAAGTAACATAAATCCCTTGTTTTTGGTTGCCATATAACCGGCATTGTTTCAAACTCAGATTACTTTGTTTTTTGATGTGTACACCTCGCCCACCATTTTGGAAAATCTCACAGAAGGACGCACTACCGTGACCGGCTTCAGACACTAGAATCCCCTCGCCAGTCATTTGGGAAATCTGGCAATGTTCTAAGTTCGCTTCAGCATGGCGATCGCTTTTAACACCAATCGTCTGGCCATAAATCTGACAAAATTCTAGGCTAGAGCGGCTATCTTGTGTCATCCAAACTCCATATTGGGAATCTCCAGTCACTTCACATCGACGTAGAGTGGCGTTCGTATTTTTTCCTTTGATGTAAATATTAGCCAGTCCACTCCCGTGAATAGTACACTCTTCCAGGGTGAGGTTGCCATGGGTGATAGAGATGGCGTAGGGACTATGGAGACGTTGACCCATGAAGCGACCGAGGCGATCGGCGCGGTGAATTTGTGTCCAGTTGCGGTAGTGAAAGGTTACACCCCGAATCAGGGCGCGATCGCCTTCCATTCGCACGCAAGGGGCCAATTGACTCTCGATAATAATATCTTCCTTATTTCCTTCACCCATAATTTGTAAGGGTTTATCAATTCGTAAGCTTTCAGCATAAAAACCGGCACGGACTTTAACGATCGTATAAGGAAGGGCGTTTTTAATCGCTTCATTCAGAGTGCGATAGTTAGCTGGCCCCAGTTTAGCCACAACTAGGGGCGGTGCGTCCAGGAATTCGGGATCGTCTTCTGAAGGTTGAGTAATCGTGGGCAGGTTATAGGGGCTACTATTGAGGTCATTGAGCGCTTCTTGGGCTGATTGATAGCGATCGCCGATCGCCACCTGAGTCAGTTTATCCAACATCCCCCCCAGGTTTTCACTGATAGGATTCCCCTGTAATTGGGTTTCGCGCCATAACCAGCGTCCTTGACTGGGATCATAGAGGCGATCGGGTTCCACTCCCGTTAACAGACATAAACCGGTTACCCCTAAACTATATAAGTCACTGGCTGGATAGGTTTTACCTGTGAGCATCTGTTCCAAGGGGGCGTAGCCTTGCGTGCCAATCCCGACCGTTCCCGTTTGCGCGATCGCCGTTTGGGCCAATTGCTTAGAAATACCAAAATCAATCAGGACAAAGCCTTCCGGAGCTGATTCTAGCCCCTGTCGGAGCATCAGGTTTGCTGGTTTAATATCCCGGTGTATAATCTGACGATTATGGATAAATTGCAGTACCGGCAAGAGTCCTTGGAGTAGATTCCTAATTTGAGCCTCTGTAAACGGGCCATTTTGCTGCAAACATTGGGCTAAATTCTGTCCAGGGATAAACTCTTGGACTAAATAGCGTTGGTTCTCTTCTTGGAAAAAGTCCCATAAACTGGGGATTTGGGGATGGGCATCCAGATTCGTCAGCCGTTCGGCTTCCTGTTCAAACAGGGCGATCGCCTTTTCATACAGAGCCGCATTCCCTTGTACTTTCGGCAGGGAAACCAAGTGTTTAATCGCACATTTTGCCTCCCCCCGTTCTCGATCCAGACCCAAGTACGTGCGAGCGCATCCACTGGTATTCGAAATTAACTGCATCACCTGATAGCGTCCTTTCAGCAACCGCAGTGCTGACCCACAATTGAGGCAAAATTGGGTAGATAGTGGATTTTGGGGTTGCGAACACTCTGGGTTGAGACAGTAGCTCATGAATCAATTAAAAATTACAATCCTTTAGATTTCCGTGGCATCAGTTATCCCTTCAAAACTTACCCCAAAAAAGGGGAAAAGTAAGTCATAAGCCGGATTCTGTTCTCCAAGATCCCTAAAGAGATCTTGGGGGGAGTTATCTATCTGGGACATTTGTTGCCAAATGCCTCAAGCGGTTCATAATCCTGGAACAGGTAAAAGACCAACCTTCGTTCCATCTGCCTTGCTCCCAACCGGGGTTTACCGAGCCAGCACCTCTCGATACTGCTGGTGCGCTCTTACCGCACCCTTGCACCCTTACCTGTATGCTTAATGCACCATCGGCGGTATGTTTCTGTGGCACTCTCCTCACGATCGCTCGCACTGGGCGTTACCCAGCAAGTTTGGTCTTTCGGGAGTCCGGACTTTCCTCAAACCGAGTTCCCTCGATCTGCAACGCCCTCCCTTACTTTTCCCTGTTATTAGTTTATCTAAATACGGGGTTCTAATATAATGTCCCCAATTCTGAACAATGCCATGCCTCTGCCAATACATGACTTAACCAACTGCGTTGTGAGGCATCCAAAAAGCCATCATCTGCTAAAATTTCTTCCTTGAGATCGTCTAAGGATTGACCTTGGGAACGGGAAATATTAATGACTCCGGCGATCGCCGCTGCCACGACTTCCTCATCTACAGGCTTGTGGCGCAAGGCTATGATATCTTGAGAATGCTGTGGAATCGGGTAGTTCATCGTTATCTGAATCCGTTTTAATCAGTTGAAGAGATCGTGAGAATAATGTAAAATTTTGTAACATTATTTTAATCACGTAATCGCGATGATAACATATTTTTTGATTTTGTCAAGATATTTTTTGTAGAAGTACCGATGCAAGAACTCCTTTATTTAGAAATTCCCCAACCCAATACCTCTAGCGTACTGACTTGGTTACAGCAGCAGTACGACCCCCCCATCGGCGAAAAGTTCCTCACTCCAGATGGTTTTAGACTCCATTTCCCTCAACGAGACCCTCTGTCAATATTCATTTGGTCAGTTCAGCGCACCACTTACCTCAAACTCTTCCGTTGGTCAAACACTCCCATTCCCCAAGAGGGACGAGTGATTAATCACCTAAAAAACCAGCTTCAGAGACAATTTCCCCATGAATACCCGGAACCCCCAGAAATCGATTTATCCAAACAGTCTATTTTTGAAGCCTTAGCGCCCTACTATCCACAAACGGTACATTATTTCCAGAAAATGCCCAGGGGAGAATATGACCTCAACCGGGTGTATTGGTGGGAAAAACGATGGCGGGAAAATGTGCGCAAGCCCCAGATTCCAACTCCTGTCATTCGCCCCTTAGAAACCCCTTTATCTAAGGAGAATACCTACGATTTAATTTATATTGGCGGTGCATTAGGAGCCATTCATTCTGCACTCATGGCAGCACGAGGCTATCGGGTGTTATTGGTCGAACGTTTGCCCTATGGTCGGATGAATCGGGAATGGAATATTTCTAGGGATGAATTCGCCCAGTTAATTGAGTTAGGATTGTTTACTCAAGAAGAATTTGAAAACTTAATTGCCCGGGAATATGTAGACGGGTTTAATAAGTTTTTTGATAGTAATAATCCGGAGAATCTGAAAGCCAAAGTTTTGCATACGCCCAAGGTCTTGAATATTGCCATGGCCTCGGATAAGTTGTTGGGCAGTTGTGGCGAGAAGTTACTGAAAGCTGGCGGTGAAATTCGGGATGAAACCGAATTTCAATATGCAGAAGTAGCAGATAATGGAGTCAGGTTAACTTTAAAGCATTTGGGAACTGGGGAAACATCCCAAGTGCAAGGTCGCCTGCTGATTGATGCCATGGGGACGGCTTCTCCCATTGCCTGGCAGTTGAATGGAAATCGGGCGTTTGATAGTGTCTGTCCTACCGTGGGTGCGATGATTGATGGCGGGTTTGAACCAGGGGTTTGGGATTCAGATTATGGGGATGTTTTGAATAGCCATGGAGATGTTTCTCGAGGAAGACAGTTGATTTGGGAGTTATTCCCTGGTGCAGGTCAGGAGTTAACGTTCTATCTATTTCATTACCATCAAGTGCATCCGGATAATCCCGGTTCGTTGCTGGAAATGTATGAGGACTTTTTCACCATTTTGCCTGAATATCGGCGCTGCGATCTGGAGAAATTGGTGTGGAAAAAGCCGACGTTTGGCTATATTCCCGGTCATTTTAGTTTAGGAAATAGCGATCGCAAAGTAGCCAGCAATCGTGTATTGGCGATCGGCGATGCAGCCTCCCTTCAGTCTCCTCTCGTCTTTACTGGGTTTGGCTCTTTAGTGCGCAATCTGCCCCGCTTAACCGCTCTTCTGGATGTAGCGCTCAAGTACGATCGACTCACCAGCAAAGATCTAGCTGCCATTCGCGCTTACCAAGATAATACTGCCGTCACCTGGCTGTTTTCTAAGGGGATGATGGTTCCCACCCACCGTCATATTCAACCCCAGCTCATTAACGCCATGTTAAATACATTTTTCGGGTTATTGGCGGATGAACCTCCAGAAGTGGCCGATACTTTTATCAAAGATCGCACGACTTGGCTCTTATTTAATCGATTAGCCTTAAAAGCAGCCGTCAAAAATCCCGCCTTATTGCTGTGGATCTGGGAATTAGCTGGAGCAAAAGATATGTTGCGATGGTTATCCACGTACACCAGTTTTACCACCAAAGCCTTTATTCACGCCCTATTGCGTCCCTGGTTTCCCCAGTTTAGTCAATGGTGTGCGGGGTGGATGGGCGATCGCTATCCAGGGTTATGGTTAAAGATTTTAAGTTTAAACTACAGTCTCTCCGGTAATTGGGGACAAGCCATTCAAGACTTGAGACATCGATAGTCCGCCTGTTCTATGCCCTCAGTTGCAATATCAGTTGTTCAGCCCTATAAACTGCTTTATTCTGCCGATCAAAAACTGGCTCTTTCTCTGAGAAGTTTGACAATTTCCCTATCATCAAACTCATCTACCAGTTGATGGAGATGATTGCAAAATACAGCATAATCCCGATCTAGCTCGCGCAAACGATTGACTTCTGACTCCAATGTAGTAAAGTCTCCAATGGTTGCTGCCTTATACAATTCTCCCAATTCTTCTGAGGAAGGCCAAATCCACTCAGTCTGTTGGCTAGAAGCTTGTTTATCTGAACTCTGTCCATCCTGCTCATAAACCCATGTCAAATGTAGGTACTTTTGCAAGCAAATCAGTAACTGTTCAAAATCTACGGGCTTCGGTAAAAAATCATCACATCCGGCTTCTAAACTTTGCCCTCGATCTGCTTCTGAAACACTGGCACTAGAGGCAATAACTGGCAAACCCATTCTTGGTGATGATATTCCATATTCTTGGGGCGATCGCCGAAGCTCGCGTACAAACTCAAAACCATCCATCACGGGCATTGCCAAATCAGTAATCACCAGATCGGGCTGAAAGGTTACCATACGCTCTAAACCCTCTTCACCATCGCCAGCTTCTTCAAGGACAAACCCCAGAGGACTTAAGACGGCGATCGCCACCTGTCGATTGACATCTCGATCGTCAACAATGAGCAATTTACGGCGATCGCCCTCATACCCAACAATCTTACCTCGTTCAACCCTCGTTGCCCCACTTGTCCACTCCTCAGAAACCGGTAGCTCCATCGCAAACCAGAACTGACTTCCTTGACCATAAACCGAGGTTACTTCAATTTTCCCTCCCATCATTTCCACAATTTTACGACTAATTGCTAATCCTAATCCCGTCCCTTCAGAGCGCTTGAAACTCGAACCCACTTGCTCAAACGGGAGAAAAATTTTGGTTAATTGTTCGGCCGTCATTCCGACTCCAGTATCTTGGATATCAAAGCGAATTTTGTTGCTCAAATGTTCGCAAGTTACAGTAAATATAACACTCCCTATTTCTGTAAACTTAGCTGCATTACCTAAAAGATTGAGTAAAACCTGACGCAGACGTTTTTCATCGGCATGAATTCCTTCTGGCAAATGGGGGTCAGGTTGGTAAGATAGTACCAGATTTTTTTGCTCTGTTTTAATCCGAATAATTTCCACAATGCTGTTCAGAAACGAAGGGAAGTGAAAATGTTTCGGAACAAGTTCCATTTTACGAGCTTCAATTTTTGACAAATCTAAAATATCATCGATCAGGGTCAGTAAATGAGAGCCGGATTGATGAATAATCTCAAGTTCTTTTCTATGTTTTTGACTTAAATCCTTAGCCCGTTGTAGAATTTGGGTATAACCGAGAATTCCATTAAGAGGAGTCCGCAGTTCATGGCTCATATTAGCTAGAAAGTCACTTTTGGCTTGGTTGGCTGATTCTGCTACTTCTTTCGCTTGTGCCAGTTGAGCGGTTCGTTCTTCCACTCGTTCTTCTAGTTCAAGATTAGTTTTTTTGATTGCACTAAATGAGGCTTGTAATTGTTTCGCCATATGGTCAAAAGAACGAGCTAGTTCTCCCAGTTCATCCTGTCGTTTAATGGGCAATTCTTGACCCCACTGACCTTCAGAAATTTGGATCGCATTGTCTTCAATTTTCTGGGCTGCTTTACTTAGACTTTCAAGAGGAGAAAGCAATCTAAACTTAACAATAAATATAGCAATAAATACTCCTAGAGCGACAATGAATACTGCCCGGTTAATTAGAAATTGTGCAATAGAAGATGCAACCGAAACCGATTCAGAAAAAGGTTTGACTACGATCAACTTCCAGTATGTTTTGGGCATGTGAAAGATATAAACAATAGATTTTTCTTGCAGCAACCAATCGTCTTCAATATAGAATTTCCGTAACAGCCGAGTTGATTCGGTTTGTGAATGTAAAGGATCGAAAAGTACAGTAGTAATTAGTTCAGCTTTATAAAAATCAATTTGTGGACTGGCTTGCTGAAGTTGTTCTACTATCTCATGACTATACTTCGGCATCTTATGGGCTTTTCCTAAAATCTCCTGATTTACACTTTCTAGAGCTTCTGCAATCGGCAAAAATAGAGTCTGTGATGTAGCAAAATCAGAAACTGAAATGAATTCTATATTACTTTTATTTCTAGAATTATTTCCTGCTTTAACTTGTTTAACTAATTGGATATCCGGAAAGCTTATAAATGTGTTATCACGATCTACAATAAACGCATAACCACTGGTTTCTTTCTGCCATAACTCGGTAAATTTTTGTAAATCTTCCAATCTAACATCGATAGTTACGGCTCCAGAGAACTTGCCATTATCCTGAGTTGCCACTGTGCAAGTAACCATGGGTTGTTCAGAAAACGGATCGACATAGGATCGACTCCAGAAGCATTCACCTGGTTCTAGATAGGGGGCGACCACATACCAGTCTTCATTATGGTATCCGGATTGATTATAGTTGTCATAATAAATTAACGTATCATCTAATTCTCTACCCCAAAAAAAACTCCGGTTTTGAGTTTGTGAATCAAAAGCATAAGGTTCTGGCCAAATGCCTCCTCCAGCGATTCCTAAATCTTCTTGAAAGTCAATGATGGTAGGGATAAAATTTTTGAATGTTGTGACAGATTTGGGTAATTGCTCTGCGGTCAGAGCTAAGAGTCGAGTCAGAGCAGCAACTTCTCTAGACCGAGAATCTAAATCGGAGATGGCGCGATCGCCGGTTTGTTGAATTAGACGAGAGGATTCAGTAAAAAATAAACTTTTGCCTTCCGTGTTAATCGTAAGTATAAAACTGCCAATCAGACCAAAAGCGAAAATCCCTAAACCGCTTAATACCTGGAAGTTTAAGCTCATATACCATTTAGTTTTAGGCGGATTCATCTCAAAAGTCCAAACGCTTACAGGAAGAAAATAGTCAAATCATGATTTGATGTTATGCCAAAAGTAATAAATTGACACCCTGATTAATGCTTGGTGGAGAGGTGGATTGACAAGATGGATTCTTTTTTGCCTAAATGTTGGTTAACCCGCCCCTACAGGATTTTTCCTGGACTCC
This sequence comes from Roseofilum sp., assembly GCF_982964205.1. Taxonomy (NCBI): domain Bacteria; kingdom Bacillati; phylum Cyanobacteriota; class Cyanophyceae; order Desertifilales; family Desertifilaceae; genus Roseofilum; species Roseofilum sp. The sequence continues at coordinate 8,761 of NZ_CEZBFX010000017.1, forward strand.
ATAGCCCAATGAATGCGTGCGCGAATACTTGGCTCTTCTTCCTGGTGGGTAAGCTGCTGGAAGTGATTGAAGATCGGTTCGTGGAGGTTTGGATCGACTGTTTCACTCAGAGAGCCTAACCCGACAACGGCGGCATAGCGCACGACCCATTCTGGATCTGCGGTAACTTGAAATAGGGTTTTCATGACCTGTTGTTGAGCAGCAGCTACTTCAGCAGAAGGCATTTTGTACCATTGGATCGTACCGAGTCCCCTGGCAGCTCCGCGACGGACACTCATCGAGAAGTCGTTCACAGCAGCGTCGAGGAGAGTTTCTAAGGCTTGAGGATGGCCAATTCCAGCCAGGGCACGAATCGCCCAAGCTCGCCCCCCGTAGTTATAGTCATCAAGAAGTTCCAACAGGTCATTGACAGCTAAATCTCCGAGGGCAATTAAGCCATCAACAGCGGCAACGGCGGCTCCAGGGTTGTTGAAACTGAGGACTTGAATGAGGGTAGGGGCAGCTTCAGTGATTTGGGCAGCAGCGAGCTGTTCGACGGCATCAACCAGGGTATCGGAAGAGTCGGCTTTGTCAACGGCTTCTAGAAGGCTGGATAGAGGGGACATTTCAATTAAAAATGAGAAATTTAAAAATGAGAAATTAGAAATTAAAAATTGTTAGAGCAAAGAGTCCATGAGTATCATGAGGTCGATCGCCGTTTGGCTCGGAGACTCTTGAGAATCGCTGGCTTGGAGATGATGCTCTAAGAGTCCTTTGAGGGAAATGAGTTTGAGGCTATTTTCGGCTAGGGTTTGGGAGATCGCCTCAGCAGCAGGTAAATAACCGATCGCGCCTAAATCGGACAGAACCGCGCGGCGCAGTTGGAGTTTATCTCCTTGCAGAGCCGCCACCAGGCGATCGCCATATTTCCGGTCTCCCGTTAACTGATAGAGGGCACGGGCAGCTCCGTATTGTTCGATTGCTAAGGGATGATTGAGAAAGGGTTCAATGTAGGGAATGGCTGCTTTCACCCCTAAAATTCCCAGGGTTTCGATTGTGGCATTGTAGGGTTGAGCCAGATGGGGACAACCGGGAATGGGTTGAGCTGCCTCTAGTCCACCTTCGAGCAGGTTTAAAAGTTCTGGAATAGCCGCGTCAAAGTGGCCCAGATCGAGATCTTCTCCAAGTTCTCCTAGGGCTTGGGCTGCTGTTTCCCGGACATAGAAATCCGGGCAATGGAGGCATTCTACCAATGCCGGAACGACCCTCGGTTCCGCCAGTTTACCCAGGGCACGGGCGGCATTGCGTCGTAGAGCATAGCCCCCTTCTGGAGTGCGATCGCTTTCATCTTCTAAAGCCGCCACCAGGGCATCAATGGCTTCCGGTTCTTTGACTCGAAACCGTCCCAGCCACCAAGCCGCATAATATCGTTCTCCTTGGTCTCCCTGGAGTAAATTCGTAATGGCTTGGTCTACCGTCAGTTGAGGTGCTTCAGAACTTGATGAGGGGGCATTAATCATGGCCAGGGATAGAAACACAAGACATTTAAACACAACTGTGCCCGGAACTCTAAACAGATGTCAGCTTTCGACATTCACCTGTCTAAAGTTCCGGGCCCTATTGCTTCAGCGATGACTAGCTTAAAGCATTGATGGCATAGTCAATGTAGCCGTTAGCAGCAGTAGCACCATTTCCGGTTAAACCGTGGTTAGCTTTGATGTATTTCAGAGCTTCGATGTACCAACTGGGGGACAATTCAAAAGTCCGGTTGATTTCATCGATACCAGCAATCAGATACTCATCCATGGGGCCAGTACCATTAGCGATTAAGCAGTAAGTAATCATCCGCAGGTAGTAACCAATGTCACGGGCACACTTGTCTTTACCCCGTTGATCGGCAGCATAGTTGGGGCCTTGCATTTGGGTGGTATAAGGGAATTTGTTATACACCGCTTGAGCGGCTCCGTTGATGAGCTGATCTTTCTTTTGGGTTAAGGCTTTAGCAGCAGCAATGAAATCACCAGCTTTTTGGAAACTACCAAAGGCGGCTTGGATTTCGGTGTTGCTTAGAAAGCGACCTTGGGAGTCAGCAGCAGCAACTGCTTCAGTCAGAGGGGTTTTCATGGTTGATGTATCTTCCTACGAGTTGTTTTGCAAAAGTTTCAAAAATAGAAATTTTGAAGCAGAATCAAGACCGAATGGGAGCTATGAAATTCCCAATGGTGAAATTTAGCCTACTGAACCAGCAGCTTTATCGAAGTATCCAGCAATTTCGGATACTAGGGCAGAGCAATCGCCAGGGGTGATTCCATTGCGGTCGTTAACAATAGCGATCGCAGCATCTTTCATTTTGCCTACGCCTACAGCTACGGAAGTACCAGGAGTTCCTAGAGCTTGGTAGGTTTCACGCAGACCATTGAGACAACGATCTTCGAGAACGCTGGCATCTCCAGTGAAGACAGCGTAGGTTACATAACGCAGGATGATTTCCATATCGCGCAAGCAAGCAGCCATGCGACGGCTGGTGTAAGCGTTTCCACCAGGAGCGATGAGCTGGGGTTGTTCAGCAAATAAGGAACGAGCTGCACTAGCAACAATCGTAGAAGCGTTTCCGGTAATCCGGTTAACGGCATCCATGCGTTTGTTACCATCAGCAACCATGGCGCTTAGGGCATCAAGTTGGCCATCGGTCAGGTATTCGCCTCTAGCATCAGCCTGAGAAACCACCTTTGTGAATGCATCGAACATTGACTAAATCTCCTATTTAAGTAGGTCTAGATTCTGGTTACAGAATCGGTTCAACAAGTGCAAGCTGGTCAAGCTACCCGGAAAGACTTGAACAACAGATCCAAAACCATAACTTGGGATTCTCGATTCAGTTTACCTGAGTTCAGGTTTAAGTCCACACTCTCAGACCTTTTTGAATAATCTGAGAAGCTTGGGGCTTTGGATGAGAAAGTCAAAAAGCACTGGAAACCTATGCTTGGGTTTTGGTTGGCCTGTTATTTTAGCCCTCCACTTAACTCTTATACAATGTTGTTGGGTCTTAATTTGTTACATATTATTAAGATTTTAATCTCTGCTATCAAACACCAAAAACTGGCACCCGATCCTTCGAGGAATGCCTGTACAATTCGGTTTTGCCGAACTCCTGGGGTATCGACAGACAAGCCTAATCGATCTGATGCTCCTGGCTGGGTCTTTATTCTTCTGAAATTGGGGGTTAATGGGGTAAATTTCGTTCTAAATCAAACAGAAAACCATGGATATACTCCTCCGTCCACTCCGGGCCATAAAACCGGGTAAACATTCCCCTGGCAGGATCTTTTTCTGCTCGATAGCGAATGTATCTCAACTGAGCTTGTTGGATTTTTAGCAAGTCTTCTTCGCCATTGATGGGTTGAGCCTCTTTCACAAAGGTGACGTAAGCAGCCAAGTAGTCCTCAAATGCCGCCAATACTCGCTCTTCAACCACCTCTGTTTTTTGAGGACGAGTCCATAAAAAAGCGGGGGAGAAAAAGGGTTGTGCTTCTTCCGGAAAGTCTCCCCCCCAAGGTAGATGCTCTTGATGAGTTTTAAAGAGGGGCAAAATGGGTTTAGTGTATTTTTCCTGATAGGAGGGATCATCCCGAAATAGGGGCTGCATGTCCAAGGCAATCAAATGGCCTCCCGGTAAGGTGACTAAATCCGCGCCAAAAAACGGTAAGTCGTAGTTGAGATGGGGAAAAATGACAAAATTGAGAACCTGTAGGGCTTCTCCTCCTTGGACATGAGCGGCGCGAATTTGACGCAGTTTGTCCGTTTGAAAGGCTTTGCTGGTAGTCAGTACCTCGGATTGACGCTGTCCTTTACCCACCGTAGCTTGTTTGGATTCAAAGCCTTGGGGAATGGGATAGGGTTCTAGGTCTAGGTGTTCTTCCAGATAGGCGATCGCACGATCTAAAAACGGTTGATATAAAGTACTCACCATAGGAGTTGCCTCGATTTCATACTCTTCTGTTTGGGCTTCCTACCTGTTTATTGGGCACTCACCGCTAAAGGCTTTGCTTCAGAGAACAAAAACTCATACAAAAACTGCTCTGACCATTCATGGCCAAAGTAGCTACTAAATAAGCCTGATGCGGGGTCGCGATCGGCGCTATACTGATCGTAATCCCGTTGGGCGCTGCGAATTCTTTCGATTTCTGTCGGATCGGTTGACGGTTTAGCCTTGCCGAGTAACTCCCAATAGAGATTTAAGTAATCTTTATAGGCTTCAAACACCTCAGTTTTTACCGTTTCGGTATCCGTTTTAGCAAACAAGAGATATTGGGAGAAATATTGATTAGCATCATAAAACTTCATCTCTAAATTTTGCGCTAAATCACTGTAGCGATCGCGCACTTCTTTCATCGGTTCAATATACTCTTTTAAGTAGTCTGGATCGCGAAAGAGGGGCTGAAAATCCATCACCACTAAATTTTTCTTAGATTTCCCAAACGAGAGAAAATCAATTCCTAGCAGCGGTAAATCATACTCGTAACTGGGATAAATTACACTATTAAAAACCTGAGACGCTTCACCCCCATCAATATAAGTGTAGCGAATTTTTCGCAGTTCCGGGCTTTGATAACACCAACTTTGAATCGTTGCCGGATGCTTACCACGAGTACTCACCTGACGTTCTAGACCTGGGGGAATCGGTTGACTTTGTAAATCAAACCGCTCAAATAACTCCTGTTCTAAAAAATCCATAAAAGGTTTATACATAAGATCCGGACTCATTACACAACTGTTAAACCTTAAGCGTAAAACAACTCAACCAACTCTGTCTCCCCTACGATCCACAAAGACACAATCCTTAACACTTCTGAAGGTCTCAGGAGATACCTTGCCCCTCCAGAGCGATCTATGTACCATGATCAAAGTTATCTGTCGATCATCAATTGAGTCTCGATCATGCGCCCTATCCGGCTCTTCTCTCTCATTCAAACCTTTTTCAGAATCTGGAAGGGCATTCTAGGAGTTTGTCTTATTACCATCATTGTATCTGGACTCTTTAGTTCTCCAGCCTTCAGTCAGATCTCCATCTTCCCTACATCAGATCCCGAACAATCACCCTCTACTCTGGGCTGGAATATCAATCAAATGTATGATTGTGGCAACATTTTATGTAGTCCAGTGTACTTAGACGGCCAATTCTTGTTTGCTGTAACTTCTTTGCCAGAAAATCAGCTCAAGAGTGGAGATCAATACATTCTTTCAGCAGAAGAACGATCTAAAAACATTCAAAATACCCTCTATAAAATTATTCACTCTAAACAAGACTATGACCAACAACAGGTAAAAGAGAATGGGACTTATGCTTCGTCTCCCATTAAAATAGAGGTCGGTTTTTTGTTTGGTCAAACCGTGGTTTTTTTGCCCGATCAAGAGGGTTTGGTCTCTCGCAAAATCGTAACCATAACTGAACTCGATGCTCGCTACTCAGAGCAACAAATCTCTGGCTTAGCAGAAGAATGGAAAAGCATTATTGAGCAACAACTCAAAAAATCGATATACGAACGTCAAAAATTATTACAGTCTCCCTTTGAACCCCTCAGAAAGATAGTCCAGCGACTGCTATGGATTATCTTTATTAGCATCTCTGTTTATGCCATCTATCGATTAGTGAAAGCTTGGGATCGTAAACTACGGCGCACTCTTGAAGAACTCGATCGTAGTATCCAATTGAATCCAAAATCGGTCTCATCAGAACCGATAAAATCTGGGGCTACTGAGATCGATGGAAACGCTCAAAAATCACCTTTCTCTGAACAATTAGAATGGATCTTAAAAGAGGATATGAAACTGCCTATCTTTTGGCAGCAAATCAATACCACCACGACCCAATTAGAATCCATGTTGCACGCTTTACCTCAATTATTGCTTCAGCGCCGCACATTAATCAAACAACAGCGTAACTTCCTTAACTTAATTTTGCAATTGCTCTTAGCCGCACAATTTCTGATTTGGGCTTGGGGAGCAGCAGCGTTAGTCAATACCTATCCCCAAACTCGTAACTATCAACATTTCTTTGTGCAATTGAGTCTGAGTTTACCTCTGGTATGGGTTACGATCATTATCATCAATAAACTGGGGGATTTTTTGATTGAATGGTCTCTAAGTCGATGGGCTAGATATTCGGCACGCCAGGAATCAAGTTCTTCTTCTCGGTATGCCTTAAGATCTAATACTTATGCAACAGCTCTTACCCAACTAACAACCTTTATCTTTGTGACTATTGGTTTGCTTATGACTTTGCGGATATTAGGTTTTTCTCCGGCCATACTGGCTAGTTTTGGGGTGATTGCGGTAGCGCTGAGTTGGTTTTCTCAAAACACACTTCAAGATTTGCTCAATGGTGCGCTGATTCTCTGGAATGACCGTTATGCGGTTGGAGATGTGGTGGATATTAACGGGGTGGGTGGACTGGTGGAAAAGTTGAATTTGTATCTAACTCAGTTGCGGAATTTGGATGGAGAAGCGATTACGATTCCCAATGGCTCGGTGGGTATAGTCCGCAATATGACGAAGGATTGGTCGCGGGTCAATTTTAGTGTTGTGATTGCCTATGATGCGGATTTAAATCGGGCGATGGAATTAATTGAACAAACTGCCGCAGCGATGAGACAAGAACCGGGGTGGGATACTCTCATGACGGAGGATTTACAAATGCTGGGGGTGGATGAATTGTCTCACCAAGGGGTTTTGATCCGTGCCCTAATCCGAACTCAACCGATTAAACAATGGGATGTGGCTCGTGAGTTTCGTCGGCGACTGAAATTAGTTTTTGAACAAGAAGGAATTGGCATTGGAGTGCCTCAACAAGTCTTTCGAGTTCAGAATCATTCGTCTTTATTTTCTTTAGGGATACAACCAAAGGAATAATCGATCGGTCTGAAATGAGAACTGATTCAAACGATCGCTCGCTCAAGCAGGAGAGGCTTTAGTCTGCTCAAGAAAGCGATCGCCCTGCTGACCAGGAGACCCTACTGATACATTACTCTCCTACTCTTTCAGCATCCTCGGTTGACATCCTCCCCTGGCTAAAGCCGAGGGGATTCCTAAACCTCACGATTTAGGTTTCTGTTTCTTTGCAGTTGCCTTCACAGATTTACTCTGCTCTGGTCTTACACTCGCTCCACAGACTGACACCGCAAGTCCTGCGGCCAAGATATTGCGACTGGCATTGATATCTCGGTCATGGTGTATTCCACACTTAGGGCATTCCCATTGCCGAACCTTCAACGGCATTTTTTCCACCACATGTCCACAATTACTACACCGTTTTGAACTCGGAAACCACCGGTCTATCTCGATATAGTTCCTGCCATACCATTGGCATTTGTACTCCAATTGTCGGGTGATCTCTCCCCAACTTGCATCAGATATCGCTTGTGCCAGCTTCCGGTTTTTGACCATATTCTTAACGGCTAAGTCCTCAACTACTACCGTTTGGTTTTCACGCACCAGTTGAGTGGTCAGCTTATGTAAATGGTCGCCTCGGGTATCGGTTATTTTCTGGTGAACTCTAGCCAGTTTTATTCTGGCCTTATATCTATTGTTAGAACCTTTCTGTTTTCTCGATAAGCTTTTTTGAAGTCTCCTTAACTTACGGTAGTGTTTCTTTAGAGGTTTAGGATTAGTCACCTTATTCCCATCACTGGTAATTAACAAGCTACTAATTCCTAAATCAATACCTATTGCTTTATCGTTGACAGGCAATGGTTTAATGGTGGGGTCATCAAATCTAATGGAAATATGCCAACGTCCTGACCGATGGAGTTTTACTGTCACCGAACTGGGCACACAGCCCGATGGAATTTGACGAGACCAGCGAATGGCTAAGGGTTCTTTACATTTAGCTAAATAAACTTGACCTTCTTTGAACTTAAAGGCCGATTTGGTAAATTCAGCGCTACCCCCAAGGTGTTTTTTCTTGAAGTTGGGATACTTAGCACATCCGGCAAAAAAGTTGGTAAATGCGCTTTGTAGATGCCTCAACCCTTGTTGCAAGGGGACACTACTCACGTCATTTAAGAAATCTAACTCTTCTCGTTTTTTCCAGGCGGTCAACAGTAAAGAGGTTTCTTTATATCCTACTCTTTCTTGCCGTTCATACCAAGCCTGAGTCCTTTCGTGGAGAGCTTTATTATAGACCAGCCTTACGCAACCCAAAGTTCGCCGCAATAGCGACTCTTGCTCTGATGTTGGATAAAACCTATAGTTGAATGCTCTTTCCATAAAAGACTATTTGACTATTATTTACATTATAGCCCCTTCAATGTAAGACCGGCAAGTTAAAACATGCTATAACCGATTTTCCAAAACAGCAGCCACCACGCGATGATCCTCATCTTGGGAGAGGGCTTGTAGGGCTTCCTGAGCTGCTTCTGAGTCAGCAAACTGTTGTAGCGCCCAAGCGACTTTGCGACGGATGCGCCATTCGGGTGAGGCGATCGCCGGTAATAGGGTTTCTAGGGCTGCTTGTTGTTTGTGGGTATTGACTAAGCAAGCGAGTCCTTCGATGGAAGCTTCAATAACCGTAATATCTTCGCCGTCTAAGCCACACAGACAAACTTCTAATAAGGCTTCTGGATGACCGAGGTCAGCAAGAGCAGCAATGATGCTGCGACGCAGCAACCAATGGTTATCTTGATGAAAGGCGATCACCAAATGGGAGATGGCGACTTGACCGGCGTAGGAGAGAGAGTTGGCAGCTTCCGATCGCACATTGGGGTCTGGGTCTCGTTTGAGCAGTTCCAGCAGGGCAGGAAAAGAGTCAGGGGATTGTTTGCGCCCTAGTCCCATGGCAACAAAGGAACGGACGAGAAAATCGGGGTCGTTGATTTTACTCATCAGCAAGGGGACTGCATCTTCACTGCTATAGTCTTTGAGGGCGGTGACGGCTTTGAGTCGGTCTTGCGAATTGGAGCTGTTGAGGGCAGTTTGGATTTGATGCAGTTCCATGGGGGTTGGCGAGGTCTTGTGTTACGTTTCTTAAAATTTTAACCACAGACTCCAATATTTGGGAAGATGATAGGTGTTACAAAATGCCAAATTGAGTGTTAATACCCTAATTGAATCCCTATGTCTGAATCAAACTCTACTCAAGCCTCTCCTCAAGAAATTGAAGAAGTGATTCGTGAATTAGAGCAATATCGTGAACGTCTGGTCAATGATTTCTTGGGCGCTTCTCGCAAGGCTAAGTTCTCTAAAAAGCAAGCTTTAGACGATTTGGCTAATCATCAGGAAATCCTTAAAATCGATCGGGCACTTCAGGAATTGCGTGGGAATCAAAATTAATCGAATTTAGAGGGGATAAATAACGAAACTCCCCTCTTTAGTGTTTGCCCGTTTAATTGTCAGAAAGAGATCATGTTAAGTCCTGCTGTTCAAGAATTAATTACTAAAGCCCAAATTGTTAGTTTTGAGAGTTGGATCTCGGCCGAAAAGCCGGATGTGATTCAGGTGTTTGAACAGGCTAATCAAGAGCGCCAATATTTAACGGACGATCAGTTAAAGTATTTAGCCAGTCAAGCAGGGGATAAGGGAGAATGGTTGGATATAGCCAAGGAATTGCGCGATCGCGCACCAGAGATTATCGATCGGGCCAGGTTGCTGGTCTTAGATCGGTTTCCTGAAATTACGCAACCCGGGGGGGCATTATATCCGGAAAAGCGGGCGGAAAATTGCTGGCGGGATTTTTGGCATTTTTTGCGCTGTATTCATTATGGAATCGCTGGCCAATCGCCCCAGTATACTAATCCAGAGGGATTGCACTATATGGATTTGTTGTATCAGGAGTTAGCGGTTCCTTTAGATGCCATGGTGACCGGTCTGGAAGCGATGAAACAAATGGGTATTGAACGGTGTGGTGGGAATAAGAAGACTGAGTTGTTGCCCTATTTCGATCATTTGATCGATCGGCTTAAAGGATTTGATGGCTATAGGAAGTAAAGGAGGAACGGACGTGTCCATGGATCGATTTCGATATTTCTTTGATTGTTGTGTGGGGGAATGGGTGACCGAGCGGACTTATCACTATTTGACGGTTCAGGAGGTGGAACGATCGCACACAGAATTCGCGATCGCTCCCCTATCAACCGCAGCCAAAACCCAAGTTCTCAAAGATAATCAACGTCCAGAACTCGATAATATCGAATCTTTATGTGGGTTCCATTTAAGATTTGATACGGTCTCGGAAAAAGGGGAACGGGTTTCCCAGCAACTTAATATGCTGTTTGTCCCCCAGGAGGAGACCTCTGGAGTGTTGACAGGGGATTATTTGCGCGATCGCGCCTATGAAGAAGCCGCACCCAAGGTCGCCCAATTCCGTTTTGATCCCCAAACCTTGGAATTATTAATGACCACAAATTATACGCGTATAATTTCCGTAGATTCGATTACCCTAATTAACCCCACTCTCAGAATTCGGCGCATTTTTAATTACCATCGCCCGGCAGAAGGATACCCCCTCGATCAATTGGCTCTTGTAGGGTTTGGAGTAGAACAAAAAAAATAGTGTCCTCCGAATAGGATAGTCAAATGACTCATATTCTGAGAAAATCAAACAGATTAGTCACATTAAGGGGCTGAAACTTTACAATTCTTCATAGTTTCCGGGCCGACCCTCAGGATATAAATGAGGAGATGGAAACCGGAAAGAAACTGGAAGAAATTGGCATAAAGTCGGAACATCAGCTTAGTCCGAGGAGTAAGCGTTTTCTGCACAGAAATGTTAAGTTTCTTAGCGTTTTTAAACGTCCTTCCCAGGAATTCACCCTTTTGTAGACCCTCTTTTGAAAGGAGATTAGAATAAATGCCTTTTGGACCCGCGTCGGAATTAGGAGTTTCTTTATACGAAGAAACCGATCCCATTGAAGTCTGGCCAGGACGATCGGATGAGGAAGTAGAAGCCGTCATTTGCGCAGTCTACCGCCAAGTCTTAGGCAATGCCTATGTCATGGACAGCGAACGCTTGAGTATCGCTGAATCTCAATTCAAGCGGGGAGAACTCAGCGTTCGTGAATTCGTACGTCAAGTGGCAAAATCTGGCTTATATCGCACTCGTTTCTTCGAGTCTTGCCCTCGCTATCGTGCAACGGAGTTAAACTTCAAACATCTTTTAGGCCGCGCTCCCAATAGCTATGAAGAAATGAAAGCTCATAGTGATATTTTGGATCGCGAAGGTTTTGAAGCAGATATTGATTCCTACATTGATAGTGACGAATATCAAGATACATTTGGGGAAAATATTGTCCCCTATGTGCGGGGCTACAAAACCCAAACCGGTAAAAACATGGTGGGCTTTACCCATATGTTCCAACTGATGCGCGGGCCCAGCAGCAGCGACTTCAAAGGTAGCTTGGCTGGCAATCGTCCTCGGTTGAATAAACTGGTGATTCAAGGAACACCAACCGCCGTTGTTCCTCCTTCGGGTGGTGTTGGAGGTTGGTCTTTCCAAGATTCTACTTCTAGCGCTCGGACTCGTCTGGGAGTAGGCGCGACTGAAGGTGGAAAAGTTTACCGGATTGAAGTCACGGGTTATGGTTCCCCAGGAGCAGTTAATCGGGTGTCTAAATTCCGTCGCAGCAACAAAGTGTTCTTGGTTTCCTTTGATGAACTCTCTAAGACCTATCAGCAAATCCACAAACAAGGAGGTAAGATTGCCAGCATTAGTGCTGTCAATTAATCCTGTCTTTGTGTGATCGATAGGTGGCAGTAGGACAGATACCGTTCTACTGCCGGCTTTCTATGGAGTAGCCTAGGCAACGAAAATGCTTTCGACAATGTGCAAGGGTAGTAGATAGGGACAATAGGGCGATCGCCTAAAAAACGAAAAAATAATTGGATCTTATGGGACTAGAAGGAAAAGCCTTACATGAACCAATGGTGCGCCTGCAAATTGAGGGAGGTAACTCCCCCCATCAGCGTCGCGTCCGGTCTGGGTTAACTGTGCGCCAAAGTCAATTATCTCAGGCGATACAGCGGATTCACCGTTCAGGAGGTAAAATCCTAGAGGTTCAACGAGTCACTCAAAAGCTAGAGAAGGCTGAGACCACAACGGAGCATCAAGCGATCTCACAATCTTTCGAGTCAGTGAGGACAGAAGTATCCCAAAATCCTGAACCGGTGGAAGTCGAACTCGATCCTCCAATCGCTCAAACCTTTAACCCTCAAGCACGTGCAGTTACAGAGCCGAAACCTTTCTCTCCCGTTTATTATTCCTTATTTCCGCAGCGAAAAGTTGACTGGTCGAGGATACCCCCTGTGCGTCGTCAGCGCATGAAACCTTCTCTAAAGCGTAAACAGCTATACCGAACCTTATCTCCAGGAAAGCAAAGACGGCGATTTTTCCGCTGTCAACCTTTGAAAAGACGGCGGTGACGGTAAGGGTGATATTTTAAGTTGAGATTATGGATCTGAAACAATTTGTAAAACAGTCAATTGGGCGATGGAGATCGCAACGCAGTGCCCATCATTTAGCCTTCGCTCATTTTGAAAAAGTGCGATCGACCATCGACATTATGGCCCTAGACCCCCAAGATCCGGGAGTCCTAGAGGTGTGTGAATTATATAAGATCGATCCAGCCAGCATGGAATCCCCATTTAGGATGACTTGGGAAGGAGAATCGGATTGGGATGAAGACGATTGGGATAAAGAAGAGGAAGAAGAAGAAGAACAGGAACTCAAGGGATCGTGTATTTTAGTCCCCATTCCTGACTCTGAGTCTCCCCAGAACGGCAAACTCCTACGCGATCGCGGTTATGCCGAAACCATTCCGGCGATCGGTCACTATTCTCTCAATAATGAAGGCATCTTTACCTTAATCACTGAATACGATCGGGCAGCAGCCGAAGAGCGGATTTGGTTTGCTACCCCTAATTTACGCTTTCGGGTTTCCCAGATTAAAACCCGTGATGGCCAAGGCGTAACCACCGCTTCTTTTTCTTCTGAAATCCGGTCTCTATCCTCCTAAAGCTTGAGACTGTTGGGCAAACCGTCAATTTATCCGCGATCCCCATATAGATAAAAACCACAATTTAAGATATAATTTGGGGATCGTAAAAAACTTGTTATGGTCATCAATTGCCAGGTACACCCCTAGCCAATTGCAATTTCCGTCCCTGGCTAATTGTCTCAAACCCCTAGAATAGAAAACTGTTCCATGACCTCTAGTGTATCTGTATCCTCTTCTCAGGAACTGATTAGATTCGCTCATTGGTTAGCTGGAGATTTTAGCAATCATCAGCAAGCCTATAACCACCCCACATTATATGCGCATATTCATGTCTTGTGGCGACCCCTGCCCTGGGAATTTTTTCAAGGCATTGGGTTTTATTCAGAGCAAGTCTATGACTACGATCTCTGGAGTCCATACCGTCAAGGCGTACATCGGTTAGTCGATCGAGGCGATCGCATCTATATCGAAAACTATAGTTTACAAGACTCCATCCTTTATGCGGGTTCAGCACGAGAATTAAGCATTCTCCAGACCATTACCCCCCAAGTCATCCAACGGCGCTATAACTGCTCCATGGTTTTCCAATGGGATGGAAATTGCTATCGGGGATCGGTAGAACCTGGAAATAAATGTCTCATTCATCGCAAGGGACACCAAACTTACTTGGTTAGTGAAGTAGAACTGACAGAAACTACTTGGAAAAGCCTGGATCGGGGGATGGATGTGAAGACCCATCAGCAGATTTGGGGGTCAACAGAGGGAGCCTTGGAATTTGAAAAGATAACCAGTTTTGCCCAAGAAGTACCCACCGAAAATCTAGGACTGTAAACCTCTTGAAAATGATGAAGGATAAACGAGTGTAACAAAAAATCAACCTTAATCCAAAATTTGCTAAAATGGCTAAAGATACATCAAACAATCGTACCCAATATTCAGAGTCAAAAATGAAGTTAGGAATTTCTATTACCCCCACTGGAAAAGAGCTACTGAGCGAGATGGCTAAAACCACGAAACTATCCCGTTCGGAATTGGTAGAGCGGCTTTCTAGGGGGTATATCAGCATTAAAAGTGAGCTGACGAATACGATTCTAACTTTAGACTTTGAGACTAAATCAGGGGATGCCAATGGTTCAAAAAACGAATCCAAGTTTCCGGCACTGAAAAATATTGCAGTTAGTCAAGTTTCATCAGCAGAAGCGTCTCCCACTTCAGCCGAAGTTGCTGAACTGAACCAAGCTTTGGCAGAAAAAGAGCAAAACATTGCGACGCTACAGGAAAAACTGACGGCTTACCAGAAACACGAATCTACGGAGTCAGTACTCAAGCAAACTATTGCTAAAAAAGAATACCAGATTTCTGAGTTGCAAGCCCAAGTGAAACAGCTTCAGCAAACCTATGAGACTCATCAAAGCAGTAGTGAAGAGGAAAATCAAGAAGCGATCGCCGCTTGGCAGCAAAAAATAACTGAACAAGGACAAACGATTGCTCAGTTACAAGCTCAAGTTAATCAGCTTCAGCAAACCCATGATGTCCTGAAAAATACCACTGTCCCCAAAGAGCATTACGAAGCGATTCAAGCCCAGTTATTAGAAGCTCAACAACAGCAAGACCATCAGAGTCAGAATCAGTCTATCTCTGACCAAGAGTATGAAGCTTTGGAGTATAAATTGCAACAGCAGTACCAAGTTGTTGACAGTTTACAGACACAATTACAAAGTATGAAAACGCCCCATGCAAAGGAAACTCAATTACGATCGCAATTGCATCTCCAGCAGGAAACGATCCAATCCTTAGAAGAAAAAGTGCATCGCTTGCAACAAGTTTCGGCGATCGGTGAATATCACCTCAACCGGTGGCGCAGTCATAGCTTTTAAACCAGTAGGGGCGAAGAATTTTTCGCCCCTACTATGCTAGACAATCGCTTGATATTTCTTGTCCATCTCTTCCAACTGCTTTGGAAGGACACACCGGCGTTCTGAGGCATAACTCATTAAATTGACCCCATTGAGCATTTTCACAGTACTCACACGCACGCGGAAATTATCCGTAATAAACCAAGCCCTTTCTTGTCCTTGATTGCGCTCATACTCCGTCTCAATGGTTAATACCCCATCCGTCGCAAAATGGTATCGTCCAATCACCGGGATGCCCTCAACATAACCTCGATTTCGCAAAAAATAGCCTTGGCGAGGATTATCTGAATTAGGAATATCCACCAAAACTGCAGCATAATTGGGGTTAGGTTCTTGGTCAGTATCTAAGTTGTCTTGCCACATAAAACTTGCTCCCCCAGACGCTGTAGCCGGATCGGTCTTATTGATCTCACAAAGCTCTACCACTTTAGGATCATTGGGGCCAAAAACTTGGACAATAAGATTAGAAAGTCCAGACTCATTAATCGTAGAGTCAAAATGATGGACAGTGCGCTCCGAATACCAAACTCCTTCACTTTTGCGAAAGAAGCCCATCATCGTCATAGGATGCTGAAGTAACATGAATAGTCAAACCTTCTGTTGTCAGATCAATCGGCAGATGTGGTTTTTAATTAAGAAAAGTTAACAAAACTCTAAGTCATGTGCCCTAAAATTTTAGGATAAATCAAATTGGTTCATATTCGTTCGTTAAACATGGTGTATACAGAAAATGGCGATCGCACTCCAGAGCAACTCGGACTGCATCCCGGAGCAGATCGACCCGGAATAGACGCTATGCAAATGGATTTATCCGGCATAGACTTAAATCAAGCCAATTTAGCCACCGCTAACTTGATTGGTACAAACCTGAGTAGAGCTTCCTTGAGTGGAGTCAACCTAGAAAGGGCGGATCTACGAGGGGCAGATCTACGAGGAGCCAACTTACAGGGGGCGAACCTCAAAGGGGCGTACTTAAATCGATCCCAACTGCAAAGTGCCAATTTAACCGCAGCAGTTTTAGAGGAGACTAGACTAAAACTGTCCCTCTATGACAGTGGAACCCTTTGGCCAGAAAGTTTTAACTATCAGAAATCAGGAGCAGTCGGACCGAAAGCTAGTTTAGCTGGAGTATTTTTGAATACAGCTAATCTTCGAGGAGCCGATCTACAGGGCGCTAATTTGCGCGGTGCTTATTTGAGTGGAACAGACCTAACTGAAGCCAATTTAGAAGATGCCGCCTTGAGTGGAGCCAATTTACAAAAAGCCTTTTTAACCGGCGCTAATTTACGTAACGCTCTCTTGAATAATACAGAATTGCAAGGGGTAGACTTTCGCTGCGCCGATCTCACGGGAGCCAGTTTTGACCAAGTCCAGAATATTGCCGGAGCCGACTTTAGTCAGGTCAAAGGTTTAACTGAAAAAGCTCAGAGCCTTCTGCGTGGACGGCAAGCTCAAGAATTAGGCACTTGGAACCCCTTTACACGCCGTAGTACGGCTGAGAGCTTAGGCATTACATTTGGATGAATAGGGCATGTAGAGGTGAACGGCTGTTCGCCCCTACCGGTTTGTCAGGACATGGGCGCAAAGTGCTATACCACCAATCCCTGAATGGTCATTGCCCATTCCCTATTCCCTTCATGATTCATTACTTTCCTCCTTGCTCGACTTAATTAGTTTTACGATCGCCAAATCATTAAACTCCTCAGCGAGAGTCAAAACTTTTTTGGCAAATACCTTGTATGTGGGGTGTAGTTCGATTAAATTCTTGGCTTCTTGTTCTACTACTTCAATATCACCAATCCTTGCTGCTTTCAAGATTGCTTCTAACTCCTCTGAAGCAGGAAAGATCATTTCTTCATTTTTAGAGTCTTCTCCATCTGTTGCCCCTTGATACACCCACTCCAGTTGCAAATGATGCTGTAATTGTTCCAATAACTGGGGCAATTGAATCGGTTGGGGCAGAAAATCATTACTGCCGAGTTTTATGGCGCGATCGCGATTTTGCTCATACACATTAGCTGAAGTAGCAATCACGATCATCTCTTGAAACTCTGGGTTTTGGCGCAACTGGGAAATTACCGTCCATCCATCCAGAATCGGCATCATTAAGTCAACAATCATCACATCAGGATGTAGCTCACTGGCTTGTCTTAGAGCTATGTCACCCTGTTGAGCCGCAAAGATCTTAAAGCCCAAAGGTTCAAGCAATTTAGTAAAAATATCCAAATTATCCAAGCGATCGTCAACAACCAGAATACTCACGGGCTGGTGATTAGAATAGCCGGTAATGTGGTCAGCCGAGGTTTTTGGCGTGAGTACATCTCCTTCTCCTTCTCCTAAAAGCAGATCTAGGTCAAAGCAGAATGTACTTCCTTGCCCGTATACCGATAGGACTTGCAATTGAGACCCCATCATCTCTACTAATTGTTGAGAAATCGCCAATCCCAGTCCGGTTCCTTTTGCCTGTCGTTTCGCTTCTCCAACTTGCTCAAAGGGTTGGAAAATCTTTTCCATTTGTTCGGAGGTCATTCCTGCACCCGTATCGATCACTTCAAAGCGGATAGTTGCTGTTGACTCGGATTGACTGTTATTTTGAGTGTTGCTTCCCGCTTTCTTCTGGACGGACAGGGTAACAGAGCCGCGATCGGTAAACTTAATGGCATTATTGAGGAGATTGAGCAAAACTTGGCGCAATCGCTTTTCATCAACCACCACTTCTTCCGGGAGATCTTTGGAGAAATTCCATGTAAACGGTAAATCCTTTTCTGAGGCTTTGATCCGGCAAATTTCGGTAACCCCGAAGAGTAGGGTGGAAAAATGAACCGGTTCGGGGAATAGGTCGAGTTTTCGAGCCTCAATTTTGGAAAGGTCAAGAATATCATTAATTAACTTGAGTAAGTGTTCTCCACTTTGTTGAATGACAGAGACACTTTTTTTATCGAAAGAGTGGATAGTCGCAGAGCGCTTGAGAATTTGGGCATACCCCAAGATGCCATTGAGGGGAGTTCGCAATTCGTGACTCATGTTGGCGAGGAATTCACTTTTGGCTTGATTGGCAACATCAGCCGCTTCTTTGGCCTGTACTAATTGTTGAGTGCGCTTCTCTACTTTGGCTTCTAAGTTTTTCGAGTAGTCGGAGAGATGTTGGTTGGCAATGAAGAGTTGTTGATTAGTGATCGCCAGTTTTTGCTGCTTATAAGTATTCGTCGTTATAATTGCACTAAGTACAAAAGCGGCCAGGGGAGGCATCACCGGAATCAGGATGCCGAGCAAGAAGGCTCCATAGGCCCCAGCCAACAACCCTGTACTCCACAGAATGACGCTCCACAACACATTCCCTCCAGGAAGAGTCCGGTTTTTCTGCTCACCCCAAACGATCGCCAACCAGAGTCCCGCACTTCCCAACGAGGCCCAAAGTCCGATCCAAAGTGCTTGCATACTCCCTGTCCATCCCTCGATCGAGGGACGACCCTCTAAGGCACTGCGAATAATTTGACTGATAATATTGGCATGAACCACCACGCCTGGAGTCAGTTCTTTGGTTTCTAACCAACTGGTACTATAGGGCGTAGCAAAGAAATCATTGGTACTTGGAGCGGTTGACCCAATGAGAACAATGCGATCGTGCATTAAGTCAGGTGCCATCTGACCTTGGACTACATCTCGCAAGGCAATCGTCGGAAACATGGTTGTTGGACCTCGCCAATTGAGTAAAATTTGATAGCCACCGAGGGCTTTTTTGGAATAGCCTGCCTCTCGATGCTGTAGGGGAGTAAAGATGGCAAAACCAAGTTGGAATTTGAGCTGTTCTGGATCAAGCATTTTTAAGGTAATGTCCCGTTGTTCCAGATATTGGATCGCAATATTGGCTGCCAACCCATCTTTAATTGCGCCTTCTTCTTGGTTATCAGTTGTAGAGAGTAGCGCACGGCGGATGTTGCCATCTCCATCTAACGTCAGATCGGCAAGGGCCACTCGATCTAGGGCTTGTAAAATCGGAGGGGGTTCGACGCGATCTCCAATAATTTTTTCCACTCCGATGAGATTGAGGGTGCTACCAAAGACCTCTTCGAGTTCCGCATGTCCTGGTTCTTCGGGAATATTGCGATAGATATCCAGCCCAATCATCGCCGGTTTCTGGGCGCTAATTTGTTGGATGGCTCGGGCTAAGAGGCGATCGGGAATCGGCCAGTTGCCTGCAAATTTAATATCTTCTTCATCAATAGTGACAATAACAATGGTCTCCTCCATAGATTCCTGGGGCCGCAAGCGAAAAAATAGATCCCGTATGCCCCATTCCAACAGATTGAACATGCCTAAGAGATTAATCGCGATCGCACTCCCCGATACACTAGAAGCAATGATGATCAGGCAAAGGTAAGGTCTGATTGATGCTTGGAATCTTGGCAACATAGTTCAATTCATTATTAATTAAGCAAAGGTTACCCGACCCTCACTGATTTGTTTGGCAGTGCTTCTTCTAGTCGGCACTTTCCTATGAGGATTTCTCCTTATAATTGCCAACTAATTCGCTTTTTTTCTTGCTGCTGTAAGTCTTTAATTGTGGTGTTATAGACAAGAAGATATCTCTCAAAGTGTTGCTTGAGTCTTGTTCTTTATTCAGGGTTTAGGAGTATTCGGATCTGGCGCGATCTTCTTACTGTAACTCCTGAATCTGGGCATTTAGATTTAGTAAGCTGTTGGAATCAGAGAGGCTTTAGTTAGTTTTGATAAGTTCACTGAGTCTAACAACTCTGTCCATTCTGCCACCAATTCAGAATTAGTGGGATCAACAACTTGTAAGGCTGCGAGGATCGCAGCACAGTCATACCAGACTCCATTCTCTGCTAGGATTGAGGACTGCTGTAAACGGGTTTTGCCTTCGAGCGATCGCGCCAACTCAGAACTTGGCGCAATTCTTTTCACCAAACCATCAACAAACGGCGTGTTGGGAGATAATCCTTGGTCCAACTTAAGGGCAAAATACCATTGATAGAGTTTACCCACTTCCAATTCAGGCGCATCTTCAGGAAGCTGAATGGCAAGAATTCCACCTTTTCCAGAGACCGGAATTGACGTAGTATACAGAAGAGTTTTGTCCTCATCTTTGAGAGAAAAGATTCCTTCTCCTCCTGGAGACTCAGGCACATAAACCAAAATCATAGGATGGCTTGATAGAGTCGTACCGTAGAAATTCTCTGGTAATACAGCCACCATAGCTGATTGTTCAAGATAGTTTTGCTCACTGCGAGCTGCTCCCCCTGCTGCTTGGCTTGGAGAACTATTATCTGAAGGAGGAATAAAACTACCTCTTGATGCTCCCCCTGCTGCTTGGCTTGGAGCGCTATTATCTGAAGGAGGTGTAAAGCCCTGACGAGATGCTCCTCCTGTAGATTGACTGGGTGCGCTATTGTCTGAAGGAGGTAAGAAACTACTCCTTGATG
>NZ_CEZBFX010000017.1:29185-61569 GCF_982964205.1 Roseofilum sp.
CTCCTTGATGCTCCTCCCGTAGATTGACTGGGTGCGCTATTGTCTGAAGGAGGTAAGAAACTACTCCTTGATGCTCCTCCCGTAGATTGACTGGGTGCGCTATTGTCTGAAGGAGGTAGAAAACGACTCCTTGATGCTCCTCCCGTGGATTGACTGGGTGCGCTATTGTCTGAAGGAGGTAGAAAACTGCTCCTTGATGCTCCTCCCGTGGATTGACTGGGTGCGCTATTGTCTGAAGGAGGAGTAAACATAGCAGCTTGAACCGTTTCTTCTGCTATCGAGAGCGCCATGATCGTCACTAGAGACAAGCTTGCTGCTTGTATAGCGTGTTTCTTAAGTTTCATAGGTTTGGTCTCACGGATTTGGGATGATAGGGATAAATTAAGTTGAGCAGGCTTGAGAATAAGAAATAAATTTTGATCGGAGATAGTTATAATCTAACGTTAACTTAAAGTTCCGTGGTGCTTCAACTTAGAGTGCCCTTACCATTGCTTGAGGTTTCATTGTTGCGATGCTGCGATCGAGATCTTGGATTGAGCCTCTTTGTACCCAAGCAGATCGTTTTAGCTACTTTATGTAGAAGTATTGTAGTATACAAAGTCTACCTTCAGCAACCTCATTCTAAAACAATTGCAGAGAGGATACAAGGCGATCGCCAATTATTTCTGATTGTTTTGATTCTCTTTCAACTTCCCACTCCCGACTTCCCCGATCTAGAAACTTCCCTGACTTGAGGCTCTAACTCCTGTAAAGAAAGTCAGAGCCAAGTGTTTATCCGAATCGGGAAAAGGTGCAGGTGAAGCAGTGACTCAAGAATTTCATTTGTCCGTCACGCCAGTCGGTTATGTCAGGGAAAGCGCCAGTGAGAATCTCCCCTTGCGTAAAACTTACTTAGTGCGAACCGAATTAGTTGCTCCTGGAGTTCCTCTAGCGGAAGAACAGGTGGAATGGCCGATCGCCGATTGGCTAGAATTAACAGAATATCTGATCGGCGATCCTCTATTTCCGACTCCCCTTTCCTCCGAGTCTGTAGATTTAGTCAGTTTTGGCAAAAGCTTGTATAGCTCCCTCTTTCAAGGAACAATCGCCCAAAGTTGGCATACTGCCCAAGGAATTGCCCATAACCGCACCGAACCCCTACGGTTGCGCTTACACTTGAAAGATCCCCTAGTCGCCCAACTTCCTTGGGAAATTCTTCATGCTGGAGATCGCCCTCTCACCACCAATACAGAAATTCTCTTTTCTCGCTACCATCTCAATCCCAGAATCCGACCTTTAAACTCCGATCCAATTGTAGAACCATTAAACATCTTGATGGTGCTTTCAGCGCCAAGCGATCAACAAGGGTTAGCTCTCGATCAAGAAATGTATCGCTTACAAGGGGAACTGCAAAATCACGAAGGTACAGGTTTGGATATCCATTTGGACATTCTCACCTTTCCCGATCGCGAACAATTAACCCGAACCCTAGAACAAGGACAATATCACATTTTTCATTATTCCGGTCATAGTCAAGCCAATGCCTTGGGAGGCGAAATCTATCTCAAAAATCGACATACGGGCTTAACTGAACAACTCCATGGAGAAGATTTAGCCGGTTTATTAGTCAATAATGGCATTTTAATGGCCCTGTTTAATTCCTGTTCCAGTGCGGGAAGCGGAGATACCAGTTTAGCGGAAAGTTTGCTCAAACGAGGGATTCCCAGTGTCTTGGCAATGGGCGATCGCATCCCCGATCAAGTCGCCATCACATTTAGTCAATTATTCTATCGCAACCTGAAGCGAGAATATGCCATTGATTTAAGCTTAAATCGGACTCGTCAGGGTCTGATTGCTGCCTATGGTTCCGATGCTCTCTATTTTGCCTTGCCCATTCTCTATTTACAACCCGGATTTGAGCAATTTTTTCCTCCAGAGAAGCGTCCCCATTCTGTCTCTCGTCCTGTCCCTGCTGTTGCGTCTCCACAAGTTCCTCAGCTTTCCATCAAGAAGGATAAAGCGTACTATCAGCAACGAATTCAAGAAAATACCCAGGATGTAGAAGCCTACGATCGCTTAGGAGTCATTTTTTATCAAGAAGGTCAAATTGAAGATGCTATTTCTGCCCATCAGATGGCTGTATTAACTGATGCCCATTATACTGATGCTTATTACCATTTAGGCTGTATTTTACATGAACAAGGCCGAGTCCAAGAAGCGATTGAACTCTATCGTCAATTGCTCGATCTCGATCCAGAACATCCCCAAGGGAATATCGCCTTGAATCAAGCTTTGGCACACACTCAAGCGGTTTCCTCTTTACCTGTAGAGAGACCTGAAAAAAAGGCATTACCGGACAAGAGGCGATCGTCTAAGCGATGGGTGACACTCTCATCTTTTCCCTTAGATCTTGGGCGCTTTGGGATTATAGGGACAAGCCTTTTGGGAGGAGTTGCTCTATTGATATTTAGTATTTCCCAGGAATATATTACTTTTGTCAATCCTTGGGAAGATCCTGTTGTCGTGAGTCCTTCTCCTCTGCCTACGGATCAGCCCAATACAGAAAATGCCAACCAGAATCTGGTCATTCAGGCGATCGCTGAGTTTAATCAAAGTAATGTGGAGCAAGGAATTATCCATGTAGAAGACTTGCTTGACAGTGGAGTTGTTTCCTATGCAAAGCAAGCCTTAGAAAATGCTCCCCGTGAGTTGAACAATGAACCAGAGTTAAGTTATATTTGGGGACGCTTAGTTTGGCAAGCCTTACAACAGGGAAACCGCAATTACAGTGTGGATGATGCCATCCGCTATTGGGGCATTCCGATAAAAGAAGGGTTTCAACAGGCAAAATATTACAATGCTTTAGGATTTGCTTATTATGCCTACAATGATTTAGGTAAAGCCAAGAAGAATTTTGAGCTGGCAACTCAACAGACTGAGAGTGAGGCTTCCCCAGAATTATTAACGGCTTATGCTGGATTAGCCTTAGTTTTTGCCCAGGAAAATCAAGAGCAAAAAGCATTTGAATTCTATGAGGCTGTAATGGATCGCGCTCCATTGGCGTTTCAACCTCTATCTCTAGGAAAAGACGATTGGTTATGGACTAATGAGGCGATCGCTCAATGGAGTTTTTTAGGCGATCGTTTACCTCAAGTCGCTGAGAAAAATAATTAGGGAATAGGGAATAGGGAATAGGGAATGGGAAAACAGGGTTTTACTGACTGTCCACTCCCTCTTTTTTGGAAAGTGACAGAAGACGTCTAATTATTAGATCTCTTGCATACCCCTCTTCTGTCACTCTGGGAAATTCGTACGAATTTCCGTCATTACAGCCCGCGATCGCTAACGAAGGAATCAGGGTTTCACGCCCCTTTATCCAAAAGTGACAGAAGAGGGATACAGTACTTTGTGCTGTCATGGAGTACACCGTTGAATCCCCAAAGCCATGTACCACAATCCTATTCCCTATTCCCCTTTCCCTATTCCCTAACTGCTACCAGAAATCTATTAATGAATACTAATACTCAATTCCGGGTTGTGCTTTGACTCCTTGCTCGCGGAAAGGATGTTTAAGTAACTTCATTTCAGTAACCAAATCTGCGGCTTCAATTAAGGCTTCTGGCACACCTCTACCCGTGAGAATGACATGAGAATCTTGGGGTTTTGTGCTTAAACCGGCAATAATGTCTTCAACCTGCAAATATCCCAATTTAAGTGCCACATTAATTTCATCGAGTAATACGAGGCGAAATTCCGGGTTTTGCAAATAGGCTAATCCCTGTTGCCAAGCTTCTGTGGCTTTGGCGATGTCGCGATCGCGATCTTGAGTATCCCAAGTAAAGCCTTCTCCCATAGCCTTAAATTCCAGTTGTTGGGGAACCCAGGGTTGTAAAACCGCTTTCTCTGCTGGTTCCCATGCGCCTTTGATAAATTGCACGATCGCCACTTTATAGCCCTGACCGAGCGATCGCAACACCATTCCTAACGCGGCTGTCGTTTTGCCTTTCCCATTTCCTGTATGGACAATAATCAAACCCTTTTCCTTATCGGCTTTGCTAACGCGCTCTTTTTGCACCTCTTGGCGACGTTTCATTTTTTTCTGGTGTTGCTCGGCGCTCAAAGACGAAGATTGGGTATGCATAGCAGAAACACGGTTAACATTCTGTCTACAGTTTATCAGGGAGTGGGGAGTGGGGAGTTGGCAGATATGATAAAACCCCCTATCTCCCTATCTCCTCATCCCCCTGCTCTCCATGGGGTATATCCGTAATTAACTCGTTTGATTAATTCTTCTGACTGGACTGACCTTCCCGAAATCCCAGGATTTTGTAACAATAAAGAGAGATATAGATAACGACGATCGCCGTCGTCCCTCACCTCCCATACAGGACAGAAAACTATGGTAGCACTGACCGATCGCCCTCAAAAAAGACTAACAATAGAAACCGCTTCGATCGCCGAAAATACGACAACGATCCGTTCCCTCGACTGGGATCGCGATCGCTTTGACATCGAGTTCGGACTACAAAATGGCACCACCTACAACTCCTTCATTATCCAAGGTGAAAAAACCGCTCTGGTAGATACGTCCCATCGTAAATTTGAGCAACTCTATCTCGACACCCTCAAAGGACAAATCGATCCCGCCACCATTGACTACATTGTGATTAGTCATACAGAACCCGATCATAGTGCTTTGGTCAAAGATGTCCTCGAACTTGCCCCTCATGCAGTCGTGGTTGGGGCTAAAATTGCCGTTCAATTTCTCCAAAATCTAATTCATAAACCCTTTGAAAGCCAATTGGTGAAAAATGGCGATACCCTAGATTTGGGTCAAGGCCATATTTTAGAATTCGTTAGCGCTCCGAATCTCCATTGGCCCGATACTATCTTTACCTACGACCATAAAACGTCTGTTCTTTATACCTGCGATGCCTTCGGAATGCACTATTGCTCCGATCGCACCTATGATGAAAACTTAAGCGATATTGAAGCAGACTTTCGCTTCTACTATGAATGCTTAATGGCTCCCAATGCCCGTTCTGTTGTCAACGCCATGAAACGGATGGCCAAACTCCCAGAGATTAACCTGATTGCCACCGGCCATGGGCCTCTATTGTGGCATAACTTAGAGGAACTCACCGGCCGTTACGATCGCTGGAGTAAGGAGAAAACCAAAGCCGAAAAAACCGTTGCCGTCTTCTATACTTCCGATTATGGCTATAGCGATCGCCTCTCGCAAGCAATTTCCCACGGAATTACCAAAACCGGGATCGCTGTAGAAATGATGGACTTGCGATCGTCCGATCCCCAGGAAGTCCGGGAACTGGTAGAAATGGCATCAGCCCTCATCATTGGAGCTACTCCCCAGTCCGGAGATGTCGGCAAAGAAGCAGAAGCGGCCTTGAGTACCATTTTAGTCGCTGCCAACGATAAACAGGCGATCGGTCTTTTTGAGTCCGGTGGAGGCGACGATCTCTCCATATATCCCCTGCGGAACCAATTCCAAGAATTGGGACTTAAAGAAGCCTTTCCCGCCATTTTGATCAAAGAAGCTCCCACAGAAGCCACCTATCAAGTCTGTGAAGAAGCGGGAACGGATATGGGGCAACTTTTGGGACTCAAAGATGCCATTAAACAGATGAAGTCCCTGGATAATGACCTAGACCGGGCCTTGGGTCGTTTAAGTGGCGGACTTTATATCATTACCGCCCAAAAAGGCTCCCTCAAAAGCGCTATGCTCGCGTCTTGGGTCACTCAAGCGAGCTTTAAGCCCCTAGGGATTACCATTGCTGTAGCCAAGGATCGGGCGATCGAATCCCTGATGCATGTAGGCGATACTTTTGTTCTCAATATCCTCAGCGAAGATAACTATCAAGGCTTAATGCGCCATTTCCTCAAGCGCTTTGGCCCTGGTGCCGACCGCTTTGAAGGGGTAAAAACCCAAACAGCCGCCAATGGCAGTCCCATTTTGACAGATGCTCTTGCTTATCTAGAATGTGAAGTGGCTAGTCGGATGGAGCTTTCCGATCATTGGTTAGTCTATTCCACCATTGATACTGGACGAGTGAGTAATGTAGATGCTCTAACCGCCGTTCACCATCGAAAGGTGGGTAACCATTATTAGGCAGGGAGACAATGGATAACAGGCAATAGGGAAAACCAGGTTTTCCCTTTGTCCTTCCTGTAAGGGTTGAGTGCTGTTAACCCCCACAGAACCTCCCAGCAATTTTAGACTCTTTGGGTGAATACACTAGCCAGACGCTTGAGAATTTGCAGAACGGGATATAAACCATTCTGGCGGTTACGAAGATTGAACTCATCTGAGAGATCATAAATAAACCCGTTCACATCAGGTATAAGTTTCACAAAGGTAAAATTAGCTCCATTGGTGAGGAGTCCATAGGTGGCAGATGTGGCTGCATGAGGACTAGCAAGGAGATAAGAAAGTAGTTGAGATCTGCCTACTTCTAGGGAAAAAGCCGCTTGCTTAGACTCGATCGCCAATACCGAAAACTTCTCACTCAACACCAATACATCTAAGTTGCCCGTAACTTTCAATTCTCCATCTTGGTCAGTGATTTCTGTAGAGACTTCCGAGCGAATGCGGAAGGGAGGTAAAAAGAAACCTGCCATATCTAACAGAGGAGAAAGAACGACCATTTTCACCGTGTTTTCCAGCAGTGGAGGATAGCGCAGGAGATAGGTATAGCTGGTTTTAATGCGATCGCAGCGATCTTGCTCTGTATTGGTCAATTCTGGTAGCGCTGTGTGCCATTCTGAGAAAGCATCAGGGTCATTTGTCAAGTGCAGTTGAAAACGATCTTCGAGTTCACTTAGGGAAACGGTTCTAGCAGTCAGCGTTTGCATGGAGGGTAAGTGTGGAGATCGGATTAATTTGAGTGTATGCTTTTCAGTGTAACCCTTAAAGGCAAGATGCATAAGCCGGGATAAACGGGCCTTGCTAAGTTTTACGGAATCGCTATACTATGAGCTGAATCCAATTCGCACGATGGCTTAATTGACCCATAGCTAATTAATTAACCCAAAACTAAGGTGGAAATCTCTATTTCTAATCAACAAAACATTACTCTAGCTCCAGATGTCCTAGTTCAGGAACTCTCTGGAGAATCAGTATTACTCAACTTAAACAGTGAAGAATACTTCGGTTTGATTGATCCATAGCTAATTAATTAACCCAAAACTAAGGTGGAAATCTCTATTTCTAATCAACAAAACATTACTCTAGCTCCAGATGTCCTAGTTCAGGAACTCTCTGGAGAATCAGTATTACTCAACTTAAACAGTGAAGAATACTTCGGTTTGGATGAGGTGGGTTCACGGATGTTATCCGTGTTGACAGGTTCTGCTTCGATTCAAGAAGCGAGCGATCGCCTATTGGAAGAGTATGAGGTAGAGCCGGAAAAACTGCATCAAGATTTAATCGAACTGATTGAAAATATGGTCGATCATGACCTGGTTACTGTGAGTCCAGCCTAAAAGTGGCTTTAAGGATCGGGAGCGATCGCCCATTGCTTTTCAATATGGCATAAGAAGGATTCGGGGAAATCCTTCAGTTGTGCTATCGTATACTCTGGAAAAATCAAGGTAGATCGGTTTACAGTTAAGGCATAGGTAGAGTATAATCAGCTCGTTTTAAGCGGCCAGGCTGATTTAAAATCAGCTAATTACTCCATCTAAACACCATATAGAGGTGAAGAGAGTGAGCGGAATCGTAGGAATCGTCAATGCCGATAATGCTCCGGTTGACCGGGAACTATTGGCACGGATGACAGGATATATGACCTTCCGAGGACCGGATGTCCAGAGAATCTGGGCAGAGGGTTCCGTTGGTTTTGGGCATACCCTGTTAAGGACAACTGACGAATCTGCGAATGAAACCCAACCTCTAACGGTAGATCGGCGGGTATGGATTGTAGCAGATGCACGGGTAGATGGTCGCAGAGAGTTGATCCGTAGTCTTCAAGACCGAGGAAAACCGGTTGACTTAGATACTCCCGATCCCAATCTAATCCTCGATGCCTATCAGGTTTGGGGTATAGATTGTTTGGATTACCTGATTGGGGATTTTGCCTTCGCCATCTGGGATGGCAGAGAACAGCGTTTGTTTTGCGCCAGAGATCGGTTTGGAGTAAAACCGTTTTTCTACGCTCATTTGGGCAAAGAATTTGTGTTTAGCAATACGCTCAATTGTGTGAGACTGCATCCGTCTGTATCGGAGAAGCTTAATGATTTGGCGATCGCCGATTTTCTCCTATTCGGCTACAACAAAGAAATCGATACCAGCGCCTTTGCCGATATTCAACGCTTGCCTGCGGCACATCGGTTAATCTGGACTCCAGAGAGCTTTAAGGTGGAGAGATACTGGACATTGCCCACGGATGGCTATATCCGGTATAAACGGGATGAAGAGTATGTAGAGCAGTTTTTGGAGTTAATGCGGTTAGCAGTCGGCGATCGGCTGAGAACGAATAAAGTTGCAGTTTACATGAGTGGAGGATTAGATTCGACCAGTGTAACGGCGATCGCCAAAGAACTCCTCACAAAAACTTACCCCTCCCACGATCTCAGAGCATACACCACCGTCTTCGATCGTCTCCTCCCCGACGAAGAGCGCTACTACTCCGGTTTAGTTGCCGAACATCTGGATATTCCTATCCACTACCAAGTCGCTGATAA
This sequence comes from Roseofilum sp., assembly GCF_982964205.1. Taxonomy (NCBI): domain Bacteria; kingdom Bacillati; phylum Cyanobacteriota; class Cyanophyceae; order Desertifilales; family Desertifilaceae; genus Roseofilum; species Roseofilum sp. The sequence continues at coordinate 37,865 of NZ_CEZBFX010000017.1, forward strand.
CTTAGAGTTGTGTAAAGGATGGGAAGATATAGAAGGATCTGCGCCAGAACCGACCTTAATTCCTTTAGTGAAAAGCAATAAAGAATACTACCAAGCAATGACCTCCCATAGTAGGGTGACTCTCAGTGGTGAAGGTGGAGACGGAGTATTTCACTCAGAAGGGTCTTATTACTATGGCCTTTCTATGATTAGAAAGGGGAAAATCGGAACACTGATACTAGAGATATTGAAATATTGGCAATCTCATAAACATATTCCTCAGCCAGGAATACGCGCTCGATTGAAAGAGGCTTTAGGAATACCATCATGGACTCCTTCCTATCCGGCATGGCTGAATCCAAATCTAGAGAAACAGCTAAACTTAAAAGCAAGATGGGAAGATGTTTACCATCAAGGGAAACTTAAGCCCATAGTTAGTTTTCGTCCTGAAGCCTATGCCCTGTTAGTAGAGCCATTTGGATCTTATCTATTTGAGAGTTATGACTCAAGTGTGACCGGTTTCCCCACTGAAGTGAGATATCCATATTTTGATCTACGGTTAATAGAGTTTTTATTTTCGATCCCAGTGATTTCATGGATTCTGTTCAAAGAAATATTAAGGGTTTCTATGGTCGGAAAATTACCGGAACCTGTAAGGTGTCGTCCAAAAGCTCCTGCAATGGGTAATTCTATTAAACTAAGACTGCAACAATTAGAGAACAGATGGGTGGATGAGTTTTATCAAATTCCTCGACTATCTAAATATGTCAATAAGGCTGTTATCCCACACCTTTGCGGAATGACAGCTCAGAACGGTGAAGCTTTGATTGACCTTCGTCCAATAAGCTTGAACTACTGGCTGCATCAGCTATCATCAATTAAAATTGATTCAACATCAACTCAGGAGGCTCGCTATGTACTCGGAAAATAAGAAAACCATCAAAAGAAACTATCACAGTCCAAATTTGATCAGGTACGGTGATGTCAGTCAGCTAACCAAGGCCTCAAGTATCAACTCCAATGTTTTAGACAACTATACTAGTATGCCGCCGGACCCAAACAATAGAACTGGATTTTAGATTCAGTTGGCAAGACTCTCCTCTTGCTAACTGAATGGATCGATCGAGACTCAAAAAAATCCCTACTTGTGGCATTTCATTCTTCTGCATTTGGTCTTTTACTAAACTGTAACTGTTCCATATCTGGTTTAGTTCCTTTAGCTTCCCCAGCAAAAAATTGTGACGTAGATGTAAGGCTGGGAATTCAACCCCTATGGTTAAGCCAAGCCTTAGTCAACGTTTCATCAACTCAAAGTGTGAGTTCGATTACCACTCATACAGGAGAACCTTTGTGGACAGTTCAGCAGCTTCTTAATGGTTCTTACTTAAGATTGGTCTATGCCGATCGCACTCAGTTTGTCCTAGACTGCAAGGGTACAGAAGTATGGGGAACTTGGCCGGAAGAGTTAACCTTGGAGGATACAGCGACCTATTTGCTCGGCCCAGTGATGGGCCTGATTTTGCGTTTGCGGGGAGTCACCTGTCTTCATGCCAGTGCGATCGCACTTGGAGATCGCGCCATAGCCATCGTCGGTCGTTCTGGTGCAGGAAAATCCACCACCGCAGCAGCATTTGCCGAACTTGGATATCCTATCCTTTCTGACGATATCGTAGCTTTACTAGACCAAGACCATCAGATTCTAGTTCAGCCCGCCTATCCCCGACTCAGACTTTGGCCTTCTTCTGTAGAAATTCTCTATAACAACCCTGATGCACTTCCTCGCCTTGTTCCCACTAACCCCAGTTGGGATAAAACCTATTTAGACCTCAATCAAGACCAGTACAAGTTCCAAGATACTCCTCTACCTCTCGTTGGTATTTATATATTAGGCGATCGCACCAGTTCTTCTCCCATTCCAGCGCTCACACAACTGCCAAAACGTAAAGCTTTAATGGATTTGATTGCCAATACTTATGCCAACTTGCTCCTCGATAAAACCATGCGGGAACAGGAGTTTGGTTTTCTCAGCGACACCGTTAATCAAGTTCCGGTTTATCAACTGAATGCTCACCCTGACTCTGAGCATTTATTCAACATTCCAACTGTGATTTTAGAGAATTTAGACCATGTATAGTGTCTCGGGTTACGGCTCCATGATCGGCGATCGCGGCCGCATGGAAGCCTATACGCAAGCTTTGAAACAATCAGTTACTCCAGATTCAGTAGTTCTCGATATAGGAACGGGAACCGGAATCTTTGCCCTCCTGGCTTGTCAGTTAGGTGCAAAAAAAGTTTACGCCATTGAAACCAATCCAGCGATTGAAATCGGCAAACCGGCCGCAGTTGCTAATGGCTATAGGGATAAAATTGAATTTATCCAAGACCTATCGACTAACGTTAAATTACCCGAATTAGCTGATGTCATCATCTCTGACTTGCGGGGAGTTTTACCTTTATTTCAGCAACATATTGGCTCATTAGCTGATGCGAGAACCCGGTTATTGCGTCCCGGAGGTGTGTTGATTCCCCAACAGGATAACATTTGGGTGAGTGTGGTAGAAGCACCTAATTTGTGGAACAGAATTAACGATCCTTGGGATAAATATTGTTATAGTTTCAACATGGATGCGGCGAAAAAAAACGTCAATAATATTTGGGGGAAAGGCTGGGTCATGCCTTCTCAATTATTGGTACAACCGCAACTTTGGGCAACGTTAGATTATAGAACCATTGAAAATCCTAATGTGGGCAATCAAATGATTTTTGAACCCTCTCGGAGTGGGACAGCCCATGGATTGAGTGTATGGTTTGATGCAACATTGATTGAGGGCGTTGGGTTTTCCACCGCTCCAGGAATGCCAGAATTGATTTATGGGACAGCGTTTTTCCCGTTTTTAGAGCCGGTTGAGATTCGTTTAGGCGATACAATTTCCGTGAATTTACAAGCTAACTTGGTAAACAATAGCTATATCTTCCGTTGGGATACCCAGGTATGGGAACAAGGGAAAGAAAGCCAGTGTAAGGCTCAGTTTAAGCAATCTACATTTTTTGCCCAATCCCTTTCTCCTCAGCAGTTGCGGAAGCAGGCAGGGAATTTTGTACCCCAGTTGAATCAAGAGGGTAAGATAGCGCAATTGGTTTTAGAGTCTATGGGGCAAGGAAAATCGGTGAGCGAAATTGCAGGAGTTTTAATGGAGCAGTTTCCAGGAGCATTTTCTACGCCGAAAGAGGCTTTAACGCGGGTAGGACAATTATCAACAGTGTACAGTGAATAGAATAATGGCGATAATCGCTGCGATCGCCTCCCGCTTTAAACAGTTGCTCTATCTCAGAAAAGCGGTACAGTTGGTTTGGGAGAGTACTCCCAAGCTAACACTGGCGAATATTACCTTAGTCTGTCTCCAATCCGTTTTACCCCTCATTTCCCTATACCTCACCAAGCTAATTATCGATCGCATCACCAAAGGCATTTCCACTCCCCAAACCTCCCTAAAACCGGTACTTGTGCTAATTGCTATTGCTGCATTGGTGGCGATTATTGCTGACGGACTGAGATCCTTAGCCGGATGGATCAATGAAGTGCAATCTCAAATTGTTACTGACTACGTGCAGAATCTGCTTCATGCCAAGTCCATTGAAGTGGATTTGGCATACTACGAAAATGCCCAATATTATGATGTACTTCATCAGGCACAAACCGAGGCATCTTACCGTCCACCTTTAATTTTAAACCGACTCATCCAATTAGGCAATAGTAGTTTATCTCTGGTAGGCATCGGCATTCTACTGTTTTCTTTGGATTGGGCGATCGCCCTTATCCTCGTAATAGCTGCTATCCCCGTTTTTCTGGTTCGGCTAAAATTTTCCCAACAGCTTTATCGCCAATGGCAACAATGGACTCCCCAAGAACGCATGGCGTATTATTATAGTACGCTAATCACCCAAATCGATCATGCCAAAGAACTTCGCTTATTTGACTTAGGGAAACTCTTTCAACGACGTTTTAACACCCTCCGTCAAGGCATTCGTCAGCAACGAATCTCCCTATCTGCGCGTCGTTCGTTTGCCGAAAGTATCACCCAAAGTAGTGCAACTCTAGCCGTTTTTACCGCCTTTGCTCTGATGGCAGATCGGGCATTAACGGGTGCAATTACCATTGGCTCTTTAGTCATGTACTATCAAGCTTTTCAGCGAGGACAAACCTTACTGAGGGAGAGCTTAAGTTATTTAGCTTCTTTGTATGAGAATAGTCTATTTCTCTCCACGTTTTATCAATTTCTTGACTTAACGCCAACTATTAGGGAGCCATCTCACCCCGTTCCACTGCCGGCTATGATTGAAGGTAAAATAGAATTTGAGCAGGTCAGTTTTTCCTATCCCCGGAGTCAACGCTCCGTTCTAGAAGATGTTCACTTTACGATTGAACCTGGAGAAACAATCGCTATTGTCGGGGAAAATGGGGCAGGAAAAACCACGCTGATTAAACTGTTGTGCCGCTTATACGATCCGACTGCTGGCACCATTCGCTTAGACGGGGTTGATCTGCGCAATTTATCTCCCACACAGGTAAGAGAGCAGATTAGCATTGTCTTTCAAGATTATGCCCATTACCATTTAACGGTACAAGAGAATATTGGTGTTGGAGATATTCAGCACTGGGATAATTTAGCCCTAATTAAGCGAGCGGCTGAATTAGCTAAGATTCAGGATGTTATTGTGCAATTGCCCCAAGGATATGATACGATTTTAGGCAAGCAATTGATTAATGGAGAAGAACTGAGTATTGGTGAATGGCAGAAAGTGGCGATCGCGCGGTCTTTCCTGCGTCAAAATCACCCCATTTTAATCTTGGATGAACCCACTAGCGCCTTAGATCCCCAAGCAGAAGCAGAAATCTTAGAACAGTTGAATCAATTAACGCAAAAACGAACGTCTATTATTATTAGTCATCGTCTCTCAACCGTAAAGTTTGCTGACCGAATTCTAGTTTTAAAAGAGGGTAAAATTGTGGAGGCAGGAAATCACAGGCAATTAATGGAAAAAGCAGGGATTTATGCAACACTGTTTAATACTCAAGCTCACTATTATCGATAAGGCTTCTTCTTCCTAAACATGCGTCTTGAACATGAACTCATCTTGAACTGCGCTCGCACCTATCATTCTGGCGAAAATCAAGAGAAAATTCTAGATCTACTGTCAAGGAATTTAAATTGGGATGATATTCTCAATTCGATTAGCTATCATGGATTAATTCCTCTGTTTTACTGGACGATTAAAGAGTTTAAAGATCGAGTTGATATTGCTTTTTTTGAAGTCATCCATAGCGAGTTTAAGCAAAATGCTTGCCGCAACTTATCCCTCACACAAGAATTGATTAAAATCATTCGACTTTTTGAGAGGCAAAATATCCCAGTTTTGGCATTTAAGGGGCCGGTTTTGGCTGAAGTTGCTTATCAAAATTTGGGATTGAGGCAATTTGTTGATTTAGATATTTTAATTCCTAAAGAGGCGGTAGCTCAAGCCTCGAAAACTCTGATCAAACAAGGATATTTACCCCAATTCGAGTTTAAGGGATGGCAAGAACATCAGTATACCCAAATTCGCCCAGAGCATAATTTCTATTCGCCCCAAAAAGAGGTGCATCTGGATTTACATTGGTCTTTGATTTCTTCAGCGCTCTCGTTTCATGAAAATCCCCAGTTGGTTTGGGAAGATGAAAACTATCAAAATCGAGTACAATTGGCGAATCAAACCATTCTTACTCTCTCTCCAGAAGCCTTATTGTTATTTTTATGTGTTCATGGGGCTAAACATGATTGGTCTCATTTGTCTTGGGTTTGCGATATTGCTGAACTCTTAAATCGATATCAGGATTTGGATTGGCAGTGGATCGATCGCCAAGTGGGTCATTTGGGTACTCAAACCATGTTAGAGCTAGGCTTATGGTTAGCCTACCATTATTTAGATGCTCCGATTCCTGAACAGTGGAGGACTAACTTAGCTAATAATCGCAAGATTCAGGACTTAGCCAAATTAGTAGAGGAACAATGGTTTAAACTCACATCTGATACAGATAGTCTCAAGTTAATGGGACAAATTTATGTGCAAACAATGGATTCATGGCGCGATCTCCTGTGGTACTGGTTTGACTATGTAGCAACCCCTACCCCCCTAGAGTGGGAAATACTCCCCTTACCCTCCGGGTTGTTTTTCTTTTATTATCCTTTGCGCCTGCTGCGTTTGTTGTGGAAATACCGGCCCCAGTGGCGAAAGGATTAATCTTGACTCGATTCAACGGGTAACAATAACTGGAACATAATCCGATCATTTTCCAGAGAGTAAGTATTAAAATATCCTCCAACACTTTGAATCAGAGATTGGCAAATGAGCAAATGTAAACCGGGGGGTTGATCCAGCAAAGATGGAGTCAGGAGATCGGGCGATCGCCCTTGCTGGAGTTCAAGGATTAAACTCGGTTCTAATAATGTGGCACAAACAATCGAAACATCAAATAATAAAAGAGGTTCAAGTTGATTCGATTGATTGGGGTTCTGGCGCAAGCGCTGGGCAATTTTCTCCTGAGCAGGGAGGAGTTCCGTTTTCGAGAGACCATTACACCAAATATCCACTTGTGCTTTCGGCTGGCCCATTTTACAGGCAATGCCTAAAATTTCGTGGAAAATCAACTCTAATTTCATCACATCACCCACCAAATTCATCGCTCCCGGTTGTCCTTGGACACGGATAAATTGTTCCCGCTTTTTCACCAATACATCCACCCGTTCGATCGCCCGTTTAATTAAACTGACTAAAGGCAAGTGCATCTGATACCATTGCAATTCCCATTGTTCATCTTTGAGCATTTGCGCCAGATGACCCAATGTAGAATTCATCGATCGCAATCCTTGCTGATAACGGGTAACCGTTAGAGCATCCTTGGGAGTCCCCAAATTACTCAGTTTTTTCAGTTCCATTGTCAGCTTGCGATAGGCCATCTCACTCCGACGTTGCTTATACCAATTCAACTTTTGCGCCCGATCCTGCTGGACTTCAAAGTAACTTTGCAGCGTCGTCATGCGCTCAGACCAAGCCAGTTGTCGAACCATAATTCCTAAAGCCGTAAGGTACGGATCGGCCCATAACCGTCCTGGAGCATCGGCTAAGACAATAATGCCCGTTGCCGTTGCCTGTTCATCCGCCCGAAAGGCGATCGCTACAATTTCCCCAATGCCCGATCCACTCAACCATTGGCGTGTCAGTGGAGAAAGGTGTTCGCTCGAGAGCTGATAAACCCCTGAGCTGGCTAAAACCCCTTCTATCAAGGGATCGTGGGCCAGATCAATCTTTCCTTTCGTCTGTATATTAAACTCAGGGCTAGTGACCTGGGCGTTGGTAATATAACCGACCTCTGGCTTCTCCAAAGACCAACGAATGTTCAACGCTAAAGGAACCTTAAATACCTGGACAATTTGCTTGAGGGTCTCCTCTTCTAGGATATCCGAATTGTCGATCGCCGATTGAATAGCTGTTTGTCCCCATTGAATCAAAGATTGTAGCTTTTCCTGTTGTTGTTGCTGGCTATGCAGTTGCCATTGGTGGAGAATCAACCCTAACTGTTGCGCCACTACCCGTACCAATTCTAATTCCGTACCCTCCCAAGTTCGAGCCACATCATGGGCAACCATCAGCACCCCTTCCATCTCATGGCCGATCGCCGTATTACAGAGTAAAACACTCTTAATTCCCACCTGAGTAAACAGGGAGCGCCAACTGGTTAGTTCCCAATCTTCCTCCCAATTTTCAATCGGGATTGCCGCTCTCGACTGTTCAAGCTGCTGCCATTCTTCATCCGCAGGAACCGGTAGCAGGGAAGGAATAGGACGACGGTTAGCGGGTTGACTTTGACAAACCACCTCAAAATGATTCTTATCGCGATCGTAGAGTAAGACCAAAAACCGCTCTACTCCTAGGCGATCGCACACCAAATGGGCACAATGATCTAAGGTCTGTCGCCAATCATCCTCAGAATAGATCGATCGCACCAAATCAGCCGTCAACGCCTGGTCTTTTTTGGTGCGCTCCACTGCTTCCTCCATCTCCTCTAGGGGAGCCATCATGGCAATTAACTGAGCCACACCCCGCACATATTTGCGTTCTGCATCCTCCCAAATACGCGGTTCATTCCCCTCGATCGCCAAAAAACCCAGCAACTCATTTTGATAGATAATTGGAGCGGCTAACAGGGAACGAGCCTTAATTTGCTGCATGAGGCGACTGGTGGTATCGGCCTTCAGGGAACTCCGTGCTTCCCCCACAGACACCACCTGATCGGCCACCAGGGCCTTATAAAACCCAATCACCTCCTGCACCGTAATGCCAGAGGACGCTTGATTTCCCACCCCTTGAGCGGGGGTTTTCTGAAGATTGGTAGTTCTGCGCCAAAAATAGCGTCTCTCGCGCTCAAACCAATAAATATTCGTCCGATCCGGACCTAAAAACTCATGGGTTTTGGCCACCACTGCATCTAACCGCTGGCGAAAATCGGAGAGCGATCGCAACCGATCCAAAACATCTAATAACGGCTTATCCGGCCGTTTCTCCAAATTCCTGCGCCAATTGGCTTCCATCTCATTTAAACTGGCCGCCAATTCGCCAAAAATCATTGATAGACGAGCCTTTTCATCCGAGCGGGGCGAAATTCCCCACAATTTCGATCCCAAAATCACCACCCCAAAACATAGGGCCCGATAGCGCAGGGGAAACACAATTGTGCCTTGAATATTCAATTTTACCGCTAACTTCCGCCATTCCCCAGCTCGTCGCTCTTCCCGCAAGTCGGGAACCCCTGCCGGTTTTTGCTGAATCACCACTTGCTCGAACAAATCTCCAGGACTCAAGGCAAACGTCTGTTTGAGGATGGAGCGATCGCCTCCCGAAGGTAGAATCCCTCCTTTGCCAAATAAGCGATGTTCTCGCCGGTCATACAAACCGATCCAGATTAAATCATATTCAAATTCCGTTTCAATATATTCAATAGTTGTATCAACCAACACATCCAGGCTTTCCTCTTCCCGTAAGGTTTGAAGAGTCCGACCCAGGGTAACCAGTTGTTTTTCGCTTTGTTTCGGTATTGACTGCTGAGGCATAGACCGAGGCTTCTAGGGATAGTAAATAAGGGGGAATGACGAATCAATAATAGACAAGCTTAGTGTCGATCGGGAATAATGGGTAACTTGAATCTGGACAAACACCGATTAAATATCCATTATTCACCCGTTCAATTGGAACCGTTCCCCATGCTTGAACAATTTATCTTTGCAGGACTTAAAGTCGATCCAGAAGATCTCCATCACTCGGTTATGGGCGCTTTAAGCTGGTTAAGTCACCAACGGATCGTCAGCTATGCCACCTTTATCGATCGGACGTTAGGGTTAACGGACGATCGCCTCGGGCAAACTCTCTGGGGATTAACCTTCCCCAATCCGGTGGGATTAGCTGCCGGATATGATAAAGATGGCCTGGCGGTGGGCATGTGGGATCGTTTAGGCTTTGGATCGGTGGAACTCGGTACAGTCACCTTCCATCCGCAACCGGGTAATCCCCGTCCCCGTTTGTTTCGCTTAACTCAAGATCGAGCGGTTTTAAACCGTATGGGATTTAATAACGAGGGCGCTGCAGCTATGGCAGAACGGTTGAAAGATGGCCAGCATTGCCCTACCCCCCATCGAATTCCGATTGGAATTAATTTGGGTAAGTCAAAGATAACACCCCTAGAAAATGCGGCAGCCGATTATGGCCAGAGCTTCCGTATACTCAGGGATTGGGGAGATTATTTTGTGGTCAATGTCTCTTCACCCAATACCCCTGGCTTGCGATCGCTCCAAGATGCCAGCCAACTGAGTCTTATTTTAGAGGCTATTCAACAGGAAAACCAAGGGCACAAACCCCTCTTGGTGAAAATTGCTCCGGATCTCGAGGATCGGGAGATCGCTGATGTGGTGAATTTGGCCCAGAGTTACCAGTTATCCGGGATTATTGCCACCAATACCACAATTAACAAACATTCCCTGAAAACCAAACTCAATCCCAAAACTGGCGCTCTGATGGAGGAAGAGCAAGGGGGCATTAGTGGGGTTCCCTTGGGCGATCGATCTACAGAGGTGATCCGCTTGATTTGGCAACAAACCCAAGGGCAATTACCGATTATTGGCGTGGGAGGAATTTTCACCCCAGAGGATGCTTGGCAGAAAATCACCGCTGGCGCGAGTTTAATTCAAGTCTATACAGGTTGGGTTTATCAAGGCCCCTGGATGGTGAAGCGGATTTTACAGGGGTTGTTGGACAAATTGGAGGAGGAAGGGTTGGATACCTTGGCGGATGCCGTAGGGAGAGGTAATGAACAATGAACAGAGGTAGAAACCCGGTTTCTTGGCCACCTCCACGGAGACTAGAAGCTGGGTTTTCTTGCACCTCTTGCGTAGACCAGAAACCGGGTTTCTCGAAGAAACCGGGTTTCTTAGACCCCCCGCGAGTTTCTTGGCTACTCATCGAAGAGCAAATTTTGAATCACCTCATCCTGTCCTCCCTCCTCGACAAACTCGCGATAGGCATCTACCGACTCAAACAGCGATGTCACCCTCTCACATTGGGGTAAAGTGCCACCGCGCACTTGCAGATATTCTGGATAACTGGAAAACGGCCAATCTTCAGCCGACTCGACCAAATTCGCCTGCACTGGGTTCAGGTGAATATAGCGGGTTAAATGGGCTAAATATCGATCGCTATCCACCAAAATGGCCTGAAAGCGTCCCTGAAATAATGAACCCACTCGCTCATAACGCCGATTCATAGCTTTCGTATAGGACAGGGTAAACCGTTGCATGTGCTGGGAAAAGTCTGCCTGATTTAAGTAGACTAAAAAATGGTAATGATTGGGCATCAAGCAATAGGCTAAAATGTCGAGGGCTTGGGGTTGAATGAAGTAGTGGCGAAACTGACGTAAAAAGTGGAGATAGTTGTCCGTTTCAAAGAATATTGGCTGTCGATTATTTCCCCGATTATAGATGTGATAATAACATCCTTGCTGAAATTGCACCTGACGATAGGGCATCGCTCTCACCCCAGAAATCGGGTTTTTAACTTTCCTATTTTATCTTAAGTTGTGGGAGAAGACCCCTGCGTAGACCAGAAACCCGGTTTCTTCAAGAAACCGGGTTTCTTAGACCTATCATTCGATCGTAACGAGTCATGAAGTTATAACGATGGGGAGGGAATGATTTGCGCTCGTTCGACTAATTCGGGAAAGAGGGCGCTAAATTCTTGTTCGGCTTGCTTTTGAGCGAGTAAGGTCATGAGAGTGGTATAGGAAAAGAAACAGATTCCGGCTAAGTTACGATCGCGCACTTCTTGAGCTTCCTGTTTAATTTTCACCAGAGATGTATTCTGAGTTGATAGACCGAGACTGACGGGAATTTTATGTTTCGCTAGGGCGATCGCCGGATGGTCTAAGGAAGGTTTAGAGCCTGAGTAAACAATGAGTTCTTCAATAACCCGATCGGTTGCCCAAAGTTGGGGATCTTGGAGCGTATCGGTACGCTGAAGATCGGCGACAAAGCTAAGAATACAGTAGGGTTTTTGCGCTTTGATGCGGACAGAAATCTGTTTGAGAAAGTCTGTGAGGCGATCGCGTCTCCATTTCACCCAGGTTGGATCTTGGGGGTTAGAAGGGGGCTGTTTTCCGGAATGGTCTTGCTGATAAAGTTGCTTGGTAACCGCATCATAGCCTAATTCAACGGGCGGACAGAAGGAGGAGTCGAGTTGAATGCCTTCAATTTCATACTGACTGACCATTTCTCCCACTAAATTGAGGATAAAGGCTTGTACTTCGGGATGGAAGGGGTTAAGCCAAACATAACTGGATTCTCCTGTGCCAAATTGGACTCCATCTTGACGGGTAGCGATCCAATGGCGACGGTTTTCGAGTAAGGGAGAGTTCGCGGGAAGTTTCAGCCCTCCTTGCCACCAGCTAATGATGCTAATCCGGTTACGCCCAGAGGCTTTGAGTAATTCTGTTAGGGGATTGTCAGAGGGTTGAGTAACTCCTGTAAGCTGTTGCAGCAGGGGGCTGGGGTAGAGGGTTTGACCCTGATTCCATAGACTGGGATAGAGAGTGTTGAAATTAAATTGGGATAAATAATCGATCGCCGTTTCCGTATTGTTGGGAAAGAAGTGCGAGTGGGGACTCAGTTGGGTTAACCAGAGTCCCCGCAGTTCTCCGGTAAGCTGAACTGGGGGAGCAATGTTGACTTTAGCAATATATTGATCGGGAACTGGAGAGACACTATTACCCGTTTGTAGGGCTTGGGCAATCATAGCGGCAATTTCGGCGCGGGTGGCGATCGCATCGGGACGCAGTTGGTTCGCGTCCGGATAGTTGACGACTAATTCATGTTCCGCAGCGGCGGCGATCGCCAATCTAGCATATTCGGGAATGCGATCGGCATCCTCAAAAGTTTCGTTTAAAGTCATCTCCACCAAGTTTTGCGGTTCATAGTTTAAGCCATTACTTAAAGCCAATAAAGCTTGCAGGCGGGAGAGCCGATCCGTGGGCTGAAAGCGTTGATTGGGAAAACCGCGCAGAAATCCCGATGCATAGGCACGGCGAATCACCCCATACGCCCAATAGGAAGGAGGTACATCCCTAAATTGAACTCCAGTTTGGCCCGTTTTCGGATGATGGGGAAAGGCGCGGGAGAGTACAGCCGCAAATTCTGCCCGGTTCATTGGTGCATCGGGCTTAAATTGACCGTTGAGATAGCCGCTAAAAATCTTTTGATCCGCCAGTTGTTCAATGACCGCTTGAGCCCAATGGTTTGTAATATCAGTGAATTTAGCCATAAACGGTTGCCCTCAGATTGAGGTTGATGTAACAGTAAATCATTATATTTGTAATCAGATACTTTTCCTTGCGTAAAGTTTAGTTGCAATGGCTTGATCTGACCCCAACAAATGTTTATAGTAAAAGCATGAAGCAAGTAAAGCTTCGCTGGCAGATTAACAGCCATTTTGTACACAACCCAATTAAAAGTTAAGAGGTAAATCGCTGATTAACTGTTGTCTGTCTCAACATAGCACGGCAGCACCCCTACTGAAACTTGAAACTTCCTAAACTGAAATAGCAGGGAGAAAAATCAACCGGTATTCACGCCCATTTTAGTGAAGAGAGTTGAACTCCAGATAGGCTCAAATAATGAAGGGAAGTTAATCAGGAAGTAAGTCATCCGGGTGCTGTTGTCGTTTTAAAGGAAATATTTTGAACAGGAATTTATTGAGTAAAGTTTAGTTACAATCGCTTGATTTGAGTCGAAGAAATGTTTATAGTAAGAACATGAAGCAAGTAAAGCTTCGCTGGCAGATTAACAGCCATTTTGTACACAACCCAATTGAAAGTTAAGAGGTAAATCGCTGATTAACTGTTATCTGTCTCAAGAGAGTACGGCAGCACCCCTACTGAAACTTGAAACTTCCTAAACTGAAGTAGCAGGGAGGAAAATCAACCAGTATTCACGCCCATTTTAGTGAAGAAAGTTGGACTCCAAATAGGCTCAAACAATACTAGGGAAGTCACTCAGGAAGTAAGTCATCTGGGTGCTGTTGTCGTTTTAAATCAATCATTCAGAATAGATAACGTCTGCACCCTACTCCCTACTCCCTTTTTTGGGCTTATTGCGCCTAGAAAACCGCTGTAATTGCTGAGATCCTTCTTGGAAATGGATCAGGGTCGTCACGATCGCGATCGCCCCATAAACCGCGCGCAACAACCATCCTTGAACAGCAAAGACCCAATCAAGCCATTGGGCGCGATCGCCTAGGAAACCAGCTAAAATCGACTTTAAGCGGCTATCCTCGGCTTCTAATTGGTTAAGGCGATCGATTTGGGTGGGTAGAATGGGAAACTTAGCCGTATAGAGATAAAAGCCTAACATCCCCGTTTTTCCAGTTTTCTCTTCCAGAAACCCATCCGTTTTTTGCACAATTTCTCCAGAGGACAACTGGGTATTTTCGGCAATATCATTGAGCCAGTTATTATAGCGAACGACTGTGGGAATGCTGAGAATAAAGGGAATGGTGGGAACGAGCAAGACTAGACTCACTTGTTTGCGAATACGAGGAGGCAAAAAAATGGTGGAGAGTCCAAACCCCAAGCCTAAAATGGCAAAGGAAATCAAGTTAGACAGTTCGCTCAAGTCTAACATGCGAAAAATATCGCCAATGATCGGTAGGGAATAGATATGCTGATCGGCCAGAAAAATAAATAGTAATTTACTTAAGACAACTAAACCGATCGCTAAAGGAACGATCAGGATATAAAGGACAATTCGGAAAAGAAGTTTTAACCGATCCATGGGAGTGGGGGTAAGGAGTTCAAGATTCAGAAAGCATTTTTTGCTGCTAGGGTGCATTGATCAATAATAGACAAATCTAGGGCCCCACAGCTATCGGGATCTTCTGAAGCCATTTGTAACCAGAGCAGATATTCAATATTTCCCGCTGGCCCGGTAATGGGAGAATGAGTTAAGCCTCGATAGGACCATCCCAGACTACAGGCGCTTTGGTAAACTGTGGAGATCGCCTGACTATGGTCTTTGGGATCGCGGACAACTCCCTTTTTACCGACTCGCGATCGCCCGACTTCAAACTGGGGTTTGACTAACGCGACTAACTCCCTGGGAGGAGCTAACAATGTCCATAAGGCTGGTAACACTTTTGCTAAAGAAATAAACGACACATCAACTACTGATAAGGTTGCGAGGTCTTCCCCACTATATAACTCTTCGGGACTCAAATAGCGTAAATTGGTTCTCTCTTTCAAAATCACCCTCGGATCGGTGCGAATACGCCAATCTACTTGGCCATATCCCACATCAACCCCGTAAACCTGTTTTACGCCATTTTGTAGCAAACAGTCCGTAAAGCCTCCCGTAGAAATTCCGCCATCGAGGGCAATTCGTCCAGCAACATTTAAGTGAAAATAGTGAAGAGCATGGGCTAACTTTTCTCCTCCTCTAGAGACAAAGGGCGATCGCTCCTTAACTGTTATGGTTGCCTCCGTAGAAACCAACGTCCCGGGTTTATCTATCACCACCCGATCCACCATCACTTCACCCGCGCGGATCAAGCGCTGGGCGAGTTGTCGAGAGTCACATAGAGACTGTTCTACCAGTAAAATATCCAGTCGTTGTTTAGCCAATTTTATTCAACGCCCAACCTTAAAAATGGGTTTATTTTAACACTAGAAACGCCATTTTCATGCCCTAATTCTCAGTACAGGACAAAAAACTGTAGTGGTTCATAGGGTTTCTGATCCTTTATACAGCGCTTGTCGATGTTATGGAGTACAGTGTTGAATCCTCAAAGCCCTGTACGACAACCCTATTCCCTATTCCCTATTCCCTATTCCCTATTCCCTATTCCCTATTCCCTATTCCCTATTCCCATTCCCTATTCCCTGTTCCCATTCCCTATTCCCTGTTCCCTATTCCCTAGCGCGAAGCGCTATAAATATGCTCTAACTTTCAACTCGCGTAATTTTCCCATAGGGAATGGATTGATTGGCTTCAATAATCACGCCTCCAATGTTTTTCTGGGCGAATATATAATCCTTATCGAACCAGAGGGGAATATAGGGGACTTCTTCGGCTAATCGCTCTTGAATTTCGACTAGGAGCAAGCGACGTTTTTCTGGATCTTGTTCTTGCCGTTGTTGGGCAATTAAGTCATTGACGCGGGGATTATAGTAAAAAGAGCCGTGATATTGACTTGCGCCAGCCTTACAGCCCTCGGTTTCTGAGCCTTCAGTACATTCGAGAAAGGGTTGTATATAGTTATCTGGATCGAGGAAATCGGCATACCAATCGAGCATAAATGTGGGATAAACGCCTTTATCTAGGTTTTGGAATGCGGTGGCGGATTCGACGGAGTTCGGTTGTATATCTAAAAGTCCTTCCAGTTGAGTATCGGCGATCGCCTTCAGGGTACTCGCAATTAATCCCCGTTTGGTGGAGCTGGAGGGATACCAAATCTCCACAACTGCCGGTTTATCGACGGAATAACCGGCTTCAGTTAACCGTTTTTTCGCCAGTTCCACATTGCCATCGCCATAAAGAGTTTTAAAAACTGGTTCTGAAGCGGCAAAGGTTTTGGGTATTAAGGTATACGCGGGTTCCGATTGTCCTTGCAAAACGCGATTGTTAATGGTGGGGCGATCGGTGATGGCTGCTAAGGCTTGGCGAACGGGGAGTTGATTGAGCGGATCGGATTGAACATTAACAATAATATAGTTCAATGTATTACCTTCGGCGGCAATTTCTTGCCATCCTTCTTTATCCATTTCTTTCTCTAAACTATCAATTTGATTGCTGTCTAATGAGCCGAGACTTACGTCAATCGCTCCAGTACGAAAGGCATTAAATAAGTTGGCAGGAGAAGAAAAGACTTGAATATCAATGCCTTCATTTTGTGCTACATCTCCCCAATAGTCAGTAAAGGGTTCTAATCGGAGGACATCTGGAGTAACTTCAGCTACTTTATAAGGACCGGTTCCCACAAAGGTATCGGGCTGAAATTGACCGCTACCGATCTGATAGGATTGGGGTGAAATCGGGCAAAGTCCTGCAAATGCTAGAAGAGAGGTAAAGCCCGCAAAGGGTTGGTTGAGTTTGATGGCGAGTTCATATTCTCCAGTCGCTTCAATGGATTCCACGATATCGGAGAGTAAAAAAGAGGGTCTGCCCTGGTTTTCCATAAACCGCTTGAGGGAAAATATCATGGCTTCAGCATTAAAGGGTGTGCCATCGTGGAACATGACTCCTTGACGCAAGGGAATCGTGTAGGTGAGCCGATCGCCGCTTATCATCGGTAATTCTGTCGCCAACTGTGGTATTAAGTCCGATGTTCCATCCTGGTAAGTATACAGGCGATCGCCGATATTGTAGAGGACGTTGAGAGCAGGGATTTCATAGGCATCGGCTGGATCGAGGGTACGGGGTTTGAGTGTCGTGCCTAAAATTACTGGTTCATTTTCTCTCTTCGAAGTTTGGGTATTATTCGACTGGGGATTGCAGGCGATCGCCATGAAACAACAAACTAGCGCGATCGCCAAAAATTTACCGAAACCCTGCGATGGTTTTAACCCAGTAAATAGCAACTTCTCTCTTCCTTGCGTGACCATGGCTCTCATCATAATGCGTGTGCTAGAGGAAGGCAATAGTCATTCTCGTAATCGGGAAAACCTCGTTTTACTCTACCGCTTTGGTGGTTGCTGTACAAGATGGCGATTCGGACGATTGTTCACTGCATGCACAGTTTTGTATTTTTGACAACAAAATTTTATATTTTTTACGATACCCTAGTACGAGAAAATGATTAACCGAAAATAAAATAGAAACCACAAAATCACATAAGCACTATTGACTAAAACCATCAGGATTTTACCGAGCCACGATTGGACAAAAGACCAGCAATACACGGTTCCTCCCATCACTAAAAGTATTTCTAGAGCCGAAACCCAAACTCCATAATGGGCAGGATTCCAATAGGAGAAAGGACTAATGAAGCGATAATTGCTGAAGGGGAAGAAATGACGATGGGCATCGTCATGATGGACGGGTAAATCGAGGAGAGAATGACCGATTAAACCGAGAGCAAAGATTTCTAAGGGTTGCCAATTGAGCCAATAGCCGATGAGAAGAAGAATTACTGCTAAGGGGATCGAATGGAAAAGGGCGATCGCTGTTTGCCACCCTTGAGCATAATAAGCTTCTGACCAAATGGTAGCTTCAGGGAGCTTTTGGATCAGTTTTGCCCAACCGTAAAATAGGAAAATTGGCACATCTGGCACAATTCCAGATAACAGGATTAAAAGATTGTACTCTGGGAAATTCGATTTTCCCAAAGCAGTCAAGTTTAAAATGGCGTGGCTGGGCGTATTCATAATCGCAAATCAGAATTTTAACGGATGGAAAATTCTAAAGACCGCACCTTCGAGTCTAAAGATCGTACCTTGGATTCTAGCTGACGGACTTGTTGATCGAGCAGACGCAGTTCTTGAGACAATATTTGTACCTCACTAGGACGGATATCTCGATTAAGGGGTTCGGGTGGATCGGACTGTCCGAAACTGGGCAATGAGAGTAGGCCTAAAATAACGGTCATCACGACCAATAAACTGATTAAAAAGGAGGAGGGTTTCATGTGAGAGAATAGGAATAGGGAAGAGTTAGGGGTTAGGGTGGACAAGAGAAGGGATCGTCGGATTTACTTCTACAACTCTTGCCCTGGATACCCTATAATTGCTATAATAAAATAGTGCAAGAAATTTTGATCTCTTTTGTCGATCAGTTGGCAAATTAGGGTTTATGCATCCGGTACTTTCGCCTCCGATTCGCAATATGGCAGCCGCTCCTACCCAGGCCCCTGAAAAGTCGGGCCAAGTTATCCGTAAGCCTTATCCGAATTACAAAGTCATTGTCCTTAATGATGATTTCAATACGTTCCAGCATGTTCATGATTGCCTGGTGAAGTATATTCCTGGCATGACAACCGATCTGGCTTGGGAATTAACCAATCAAGTTCACTATGAGGGACAAGCCACGGTTTGGGTTGGCCCCCAAGAGGCGGCTGAACTGTATCATCAACAGTTAAGTCGGGCGGGTTTAACGATGGCTCCCCTGGAAAAGGCTTAAGGGGTGGGGAGCAGCGAGCGTGGGCAAGAAGAAGAAAAAGAAGTCAGAATGCTCTGAGGCTCCATCAAAGTCTACTGAAGCATCGGGTCGCTTGGTGTGGAATCATTCAACTCATTTGGAGGGGTTGATTCCCATTTTGGAGAAGTTGACGACCTATGAAGGCATTTCTACGATTACGCCAGGGGTCATTGGTCGGGTAAAAAGCCATATGCCCCATATGAAGTTGAAGGTTTCGGTTCCTATTCGGGGAGGGTTTAAGCTGATTGCGCGCCAAGGGAAGACGGTGCAAGAGGTGTTTATTGTAACGACTTTATCTCAAGCAGACCTGGAGGAGGCGATCGCCACAATCTTATAGGAACCTGTTCTGAGCCATAAGGTTGCATTCCATGGGATCGAGCCATTCCCAGTGTCCCCAGGTCTATTAAAAAAGGGTTGACTTAAAATTCAATCCTGGTTATAGTGATGGTGTTGATGAAATTATCAAGTCTGTGAGGCCAGAGGTAATGACCCCTACACCATCGAGTAAAAGTCAGTTAATGCAAGCGTTTGAGAAGATTGTCAATGAGAGAAAATCCCCCAATGCGCGGGTAGAAACGAAGGAACAAGAGGCGCAGCGGGAACAGAATCAGCAGGTGTTGGCTAAGGTTTCGAGTTATAGCCGCGATCGCCTGATTACGGGACTCGCCACTCTCCACTTAGATTTAGGCAATACCATTGAGCAGTTAACCGAGAAGTTATCCACAGAAACCGATAAGCTCAAGGAAATCAATCAAGTGATCGCCGTTAAACAGGAACAATTACAAGATCTCAAAAATGTCCGTATTGTTGCCGATGCTCTGCATCTTTTGACTCAAGAACATAATGCCAAACTGAATACATTCGAGGCTCAAATTACCAGTCAGCAAGAAGCCTTACAAAAGCAACAGGAATCAGTGCGTAAATTCTGGTCAAAAGAGCAACAAGAATATGAGGGTGTTCTCTCGGAAAAAACTGAACAGATTAACCGCGATCGCCAGCATGAAGAAACCGATTTTCAATATGAATTAGAGCGCTTGCGCCAAATGGAATCAGATGACTATGAAGAGCGCAAACGGCAACTCGAACACGAACTTCGTCAGCGTCAACAACAACTCGATAAAGACTGGCAACAGCGCGAAAAAGTCCTCAACGATCAAGAAGCAGAATACACCGAATCTTGTCAAAAAATTGCCGGTTACGAAGAAGAACTCAAACAAGCTTACACTACAGCTAAAGAAGAAGCCATTCAAGATGCCAACCGTGAAGGCAAAGTCAAGTCCGATCTTTTAGAAAAAGAATGGACAGGTATTCAACAGGGATACGAATTGCAAGTTCAATCCCTAGAAACAACCATTGAACGGCAAACTGAACAAATCACCGCTCTTTCCGAACAACTACAAGCTGCCGTTAATCAAGCTAAAGAACTGGCGATGCGAGCCTTTTCCAGTTCCGGCAGTAATAATTAATTTCTATGTCCCCACGATTGATGAATTTTAACCATGGCTAAAAAACCGACAAGTCGCAATACAAAATCAGAAATTCTTGCCTCTTATCAAGAATTACTGCAAGAGAAAAAAGATCTAGAAAACAAAATTGCCCAAACCGCCGAGCCAAAACAAGCACAACCTTTGGTAAAACCGACTCCCGTGATTGAACATCCCAGCGCCCAGAACTCAGTACACCGAGTGACAGAACCTATGAAAAAAGTCTTGCAAGATTTAGAACAAATTCAAGCCACCTTTGGCGGAGCCTTAAATGAGCTTTCCGATCAACTTTTAAAAGAAGCAAGTGAACTCGAAGAGGTTGAGGAACAGGTACATTTAGAACAAGAACAATTGCAACAGTTACATGATTTAGAAGTGGCTGAAACCACCTTAGACGAATTAATTGAACAATATCAAACCCAGGCAAAAACCTTTGAACTCGAATGGGAAGAGCAGCGAGAAACCCTAGAGCAAAGTTTAGCGGAAGCCCAAAAAGCTTGGGACAAAGCACGCCAAACCCATCAACGGGAGATTCAAGAGCGCGATCGCGCCAGTCAGACGCACCAAGACCGGGATGGACAAACCTATGACTATAATTTGCAACTCCAACGCAAGTTGAATACAGAAACCTATCAGCAAACGCGAGAGCAGCTAGAGCAAGAGCTTTTGGAGTTGCGGGAAACCCAAGAGCAAACCTGGCAAGAGCGAGAGAAGGCGATCGCCGAACGGGAAAAAGCCTATACTGAAGCGAAAGCTAAAGTAGAAGCCTTTCCAGAAGAATTACAAGAGAACACCAAACGCGGTAAGGAAAACGGTCGCAATATTGGTCACTATCAAGTCAAAATCAAAGCCGATCTTCGCACTCAAGAAATGGAAAGCCAGAAGAAAATCTATGAGTTGCGCTTACAAGGCTTATCCGAAACCATTCAGAATCAAGAAAACCGGATTCAAAATCTCTCCCAACAATTGGATTCCGCCTTGAAACAGGTACAAGATTTAGCCGTCAAAGCTATTGAAGGAGCCTCAAATGTTAAATCTTCTGAGGCGCTCAAAGAAATTGCCCTGGAACAAGCGAAACAAATGAAAGGGAAATAAGTTTGATGGGGGTGTTTGCCCTCACGATTACAGATTTGGGAGTAGTTTGGGAATTGCACAATTGCGGGTGGATGCAAAGCAATTCCCAATTTTTTGATTTCACACGATATAGCGCTTTGCGCTTCGCGCTAGGGAATAGGGAATAGGGAATAGGGAATGGGGAATGGGGAATGGCTGAGGCGATCGCCTCCTCCCTCTAGCCCAACGCGCTACCATTCTAAATAGATCTCATCTATGCAACCGGTAACCATGACACAAACAGCCTCTTCTTTTGACTTTGTGCCTCAAGCCACTCAAGATCGAGAAATCCTAGAACAATTGGGCTTTTTGCCTGGTGTCAAAGAATTCTTAATGGTGCGCCAAGTTCATGCCTTAGAACATGCAACTGTCTGGGTTTTGACCGAGTTCGATCGCAGGGGCGAACTGTTGGGTGGCATGTCTACAGAACAGGGATTTTACCTGTATGGTAGCGTTAACCCTCAAACCTTACAGCAAGCCGTTTATAGCGCTCTAAACCGTATTACCAGCGGAGAATGGAACCTAGCGGTTCATCCTCGATGCGGAACCAATCTTTCTGTCGCGTTGCTACTCACGGCTGGTTTTACCCTGGGTGTGAATTGGCTGATGCCCAAAGATCCCCTCGGATAATTGCTGGGGGTGGGAGTTGCTGCCATGAGTGCTTCCCAGTTGGCCCCTGATTTAGGGCCGATTGCTCAACGCTACGTGACTACAGCTATTCCCTTTAACCTGGAAATTGTCAGAATTGAGGAGAGTCAAGATATGTGGGGTAAACCCGCCCATTTTGTGCGCGTCCGATGGCAGGATTAGTAACAAAACTTAAAAAACTAAGCGTGCAGATGAGAACCGTTGAGTAGTACCCTGAGAGACAATGCCCGTTAACAAATACTCAAAGGAAACAGTCATCATGGTTAAGCGTGGTTCTAAAGTCCGTATTAAACGCAAAGAGTCCTATTGGTACAACGACGTTGGTACGGTAGCAAGTGTAGACAAAAGCGGGATCAAATACCCCGTTATTGTTCGCTTTGACAAAGTCAACTATACCGGTTTCAGCGGTAGCGCTTCTGGAGTCAATACCAATAACTTTGCAGAAAGCGAACTTGAAGAAGTTTAATCGTTTTGTGGCAAAGCTTATTGGGATGAGCAAGAGTTGTGCCTGAACTACCAGAGGTTGAGACGGTTCGGAAAGGACTCAATCAACTGACGCTAGAGCAGGAGATTGAGGGTGGGGAAGTGTTGTGCGATCGCCGGCCGTCAGGTTGGAGTCACAGCATTGCCCACCCTCCTTCTGTGGATCGGTTTTTGCAGGCGTTGCAAGGAGCGAAGATTAGACAATGGCACCGTCGCGGCAAATATTTATTAGCAGAGCTGATCGAGGAAAGAAACTCTGCTGGATGGTTGGGGGTACATTTGCGGATGACGGGACAGTTGTTATGGGTTGCTCCTGGGGAACCTCTGGCGAAACATACGAGGGTAAGATTGGAGTTTAGATCCCAGAAAGAGTTGCGTTTTGTCGATCAGCGGCGGTTTGGTCGGGTTTGGTGGGTTCCGCCTGATGTGGCTCCAGAGAAGATTATCACGGGATTGGGGAAATTGGGGCCAGAGCCGCTTTCTGAGGAGTTTTCGGTGGAATATTTGCGCCGCACCTTAGAGCGTCGAAAACGACCGATTAAAACGGCTCTTCTGGATCAGAGTTTTATTGCTGGACTGGGTAATATTTATGCGGATGAGGCGTTGTTTCTCTGTGGGGTGCATCCGGAAATGCGCTGTTGCGATCTGTCGGTTTCCCAATGGGAGAGCTTAAAGAGGGCGGTGGTTCAAGTGCTGGAAGATAGCTTGCAAGAGGGGGGGACAACGTTTAGCCATTTTCTGAATGTGCAAGGAGTCAATGGCAATTATGCTGGGGTGGCGTGGGTCTATGGTCGCAGGGGACAGCCATGTCGTCGTTGTAACACAGCGATCGAGCGGGTGAAGTTGGGGGGGCGATCGAGTCATTTTTGTCCCCAATGCCAATCCATTAAAAATTAAAACTTGACCTGCAAACTCGAACAACTGCGATGACTTTACCCATTAAAAATATAGTTTAAAAAATATAGTTTAAGCACAGTCGATCGCTCATTCAGGCTCGCCAATCTGTAGAGATTGAATTTGCTCAGAAAACCAAGACGCAACTTCTCCATTACTGGCTTCTTGTAAACGTCCCAGAGCTTGTTCGAGAAGATCTATGGGTAAACCGGATAAAGCCTGAGATTGATTGCAGTCTTGATATTGATTATTCTCTTGTAACTAAAAGGCAAACACTCGCCGTCCAATAATACAGCGCTTTGCGCTGTAACGGAGTACAGTCTCATTGAGATCAGTCATTGCG
>NZ_CEZBFX010000018.1:0-61095 GCF_982964205.1 Roseofilum sp.
CTGGTGGCAGTGGTAGTGACACAATAACTGTTAGCGGTGGTGGATTCAATTCTATCTCTGGTGGCAGTGGTAGTGACACAATAACTGTTAGCGGTGGTGGATTCAATTCTATTTCTGGTGGCAGTGGTAGTGACACAATAACTGTTAGTGGCGGTGGCTTCAATTCTATTTCTGGTGGCAGTGGTAGTGATACCATCGCTGTTAGTGGTGGGGGAAACAATTCTATTTCTGGTGGCAGTGGTAATGATACCATCACTGTTAGTGGTGGGGGAAACAATTATATCTCTGGTGGTATTGGTAATGATGTAAGTATATACAATGGAAATTACAATGACTACTCCATTACTATTGATGGAACAAGGGTCACTGTAACTGGTTCATTAGGAACAGATACCCTAGAAGATATTGAAACGCTGCAATTTCTGGATAGAACGGTTGATCTCGTACAAAATACCAATAAAAATTTATCAACTAATTCCTTCAATGTAGTAGAAAGCTCACTCAATCCTGGCGATAATTTGAATGTTGAGTTGAGCCTTCAAAATACTGAAGCAGGAGAAGCCAGTGCTTTTGATGTAGAGTTTTACCTCTCCAAAGATTCTACGATTGGTAACAATGATGATATTCTTCTGGATACTCGCTCTATTGACGGTCTCACTGGCAATACCACAACAGAACTACTGACGCAAAACTTAACCCTACCCGATGCTAATCATTCCTTCTGGACTGGAGATGGCACTTATCATATTGGTATGGTCATTGATTCGGGTGATGTCATTAGCGAGACCAATGAAAATGATAATACTGATTCTGAAGCCATTGAAATTACTACTCCCATAACTGTGGGTGAAATTCAAGGTTTGAAGTGGAACGACCTTGATGGAGATGGAGTGCGAGACTCGGGAGAACCCGGACTAGCAGATTGGACAATTTATCTCGATGAAAATCAAAATGGTCAACGGGATGCTGGTGAATTATCAACCCTCACGGATGCTAGTGGTAATTATACATTCACCGATCTCGCACCAGGCACGTATTATGTGGCAGAGGAGATGCAGAGTGGTTGGGAACAAACATACCCAGAACCACCTAGCATTTTTCCAGCTCCTATTGAGAACTCTAATACAACTATAGATGCGCGACAACTCAGAGAAAATGTCGATCCTGGCCCTGAAGTCGTATTTTACGATTTTCTGGACAATGGTACTTTAACTGGAGGAATTACTGAGTTAGAGACGGATAACTCAACCCAGAATAACGGTATTCATTCTCCCTTACAACCAACTCCATGGAATGTTTCTACATTACTCGATAATGGCCCCACAGATAATCGAATTGATATTGTCTTTCTTGGAGACGGATATACAAATTCTGAGCTAGGAACATACCAAGATGATGTCAATAATCTTCTCTCTCCATTCTTTGCAGAATTGCCCCTGGATGATTACTCAAAATTCTTCAATGTACATCGAGTAGATGTTATTTCCAATGAATCAGGGGTAGATAACGATCCAAATGGAGTATTGAAAGATACAGCATTGGATATGGGTTTTGGGGGAGGAGGTGTCGATCGAGGATTAATTCTCGATCTCGATAAAGCGAAATTAGCTGCAAACAATGCTCCCGATGTCGATCAGATATTAGCGATCGGTAATTCAACAAAGCATGGCGGTGTTGCTTGGCCAAGTGAAGACGTTGGTACGGCTTCTGCGAGAACTACTTTTGCCAGCGAAATACTTTTGCATGAATTTGGCCATTCATTTGCCAATCTGGCTGACGAATATGACTATGGTGGTCCTGTCAACTATACAGGACCAGAACCCGAAGTAGCTAATGTCAGCATTTATAATGCTAATGAGATGGAAGCATCACAGACCAAATGGTATCGTTGGTTAGATGAACCCAATGTTGGCACATTTGAAGGAGCTAATTACAGCGAACAAGGCATTTATAGACCCACAGAAAACTCTAAAATGCGGAGTCTGGGTCAGCCTTTTGAACAGGTCAATATAGAGCAATTTATCCTAACTGCTTATCAAGTTGTTCAGCCCATTGATAATGCTACTCCATCAGGATTTTATGGTGTAGATGATACGTTTTTTGTCGATCCCGTCGATCCAGTTTCGCACGATCTAGACGTTCAGTGGTTCTTAGATGAAGTGCCTATATCAGGAGCAACAAGCACTACATTCGATCGAGCATCAACTTTGAATTTAACACCAGGAACTTATACGCTCAAGGCAGAAGTTGTAGATAATACAGACCTGGTACGCGATGAAGAAATGCGTGCTCAGTGGATGACCGAAGAGCGTTCTTGGACTCTGAGAGTAGAGGGAGAAGAACCACCAGTTGCCAGAAGCCACGAGGTCATCCTCAACCCCGGCGAAGTTATTACTGATATTAATTTTGGCAACCGCCTAATTGAGGAGACTCCTGATGAGGTTAACTTAGTAAGTAATTCCTTCAATATAGTAGAAAACTCACTTCATCCAAATGAGAACTTCCAAGTTGAGTTTAGTATTCAAAATACTGAAGCAGGAGAAGCCAGTGCTTTTGATGTAGAGTTTTACCTCTCCAAAGATTCTACGATTGGTAACAATGATGATATTCTTCTGGATACTCGCTCTATTGACGGTCTCACTGGCAATACCACAACAGAACTACTGACGCAAAACTTAACCCTACCCGATGCTAATCATTCTTTCTGGACTGGAGATGGCACTTATCATATTGGTGCGGTCATTGATTCAGGTGATGTCATTAGCGAGACCAATGAAAATGACAACACTGATGCTGAAGCCATTGAAATCACTACTCCCGTAACTCTGGGTGAAATTCGAGGCTTGAAATGGAACGACCTTGATGGAGATGGAGTTCGAGACACAGGAGAACCCGGGCTAGCAGATTGGACAATCTATCTAGATGAGAATCAAAATGGTCAACGGGATGCTGGTGAA
This sequence comes from Roseofilum sp., assembly GCF_982964205.1. Classification (NCBI taxonomy): domain Bacteria; kingdom Bacillati; phylum Cyanobacteriota; class Cyanophyceae; order Desertifilales; family Desertifilaceae; genus Roseofilum; species Roseofilum sp. Next base: position 2,958 of record NZ_CEZBFX010000018.1, read on the forward strand.
TTATCAACCATCACGGATGCTAGTGGTAATTATGCATTCACCGATCTGGCACCAGGCACGTACTATGTGGCAGAAGAGATGCAGAGGGGTTGGAAGCAAACATCTCCAGGTAATATCGGACTTCCTACACCTAGATTGCAGAACAAGGGTTTCAGCTCAACAGAATTAGCAATTGCTAGAGCCTCTAATCTAGAAACTTATGAATCGAATAAACTAAGTTCTGTAACTGAATGGGTGGTAAGTTTGGAGCCTAATCAATCTCCAGATGACTTAGCTAGAAGTTTAGGAGCAACTAATCTAGGGGCAACAGGATTTATCCCCAATACTTACCGTTTTGAATTCCCCGAACACTCTCATGGACTTCAAATACAGGATGAGTTGAATTCCTTATCAAATATAACCTTCTTCTTCCCACTGGTAGAGCAACAACTCAAAAAACAATTCATTCCAAATGACCCTCTTTTTAGCGATCAGTGGCACTTAGTGAATACAGGTCAAATGGGTGGAACTGTTGGAGCTGATACGAACATAGAAACAGCTTGGGATTTGGCTCAAGGAACGGGTGTAGTTATCGGAATTGTTGATGACGGACTGCAATATGCACACCCCGATCTTAACTCCCGTTATCGACAAGACTTAAGCTACGATTTCAATGATAACGATGCCGATCCATCACCAGTTTTTAGCTCTGAAGTTCATGGAACAGCCGTGGCAGGAGTAGCAGCAGCTAGTGGCAATAATGGTATTGGAGTGAGTGGTTCAGCACCAGAAGCGTCCCTCGCTGGACTGCGGTTAAATGCTGGCCCTTCCAATGATTGGATGAATGCAAATGCTTTGTCCTACATGAATCAAGACATTGATATATATAACAACAGTTGGAAACCAGGAGCCTCTTTTTTGAGTCCCGGCCCATTAACTCTAGCAGCAATGGAAGATGGAGTGATTAATGGTCGAGATGGATTGGGAAGTATTTATTTATTTGCCGGAGGAAACGATCGACAAGATGGCTTAAACGTCAACTACAATGGCTTGGCTAATTCTCGTTACACTATTGCTGTTGCAGCAATCGATCATAATGGGAAACAAGCTATTTATAGTGAATCAGGAGCACCACTTCTAATCTCTGGTTATTCTAGTGCAGGTTTGCCAGATACTCCAGGGATTGCAACGACTGATTTGTTAGGCTCTTATGGATATTTTTCTGGCGACTATACAGATAACAGTGCCAATGGATTTGGTGGGACATCATCAGCCACTCCTTTAGTTGCTGGTGTTATTGCTCAACTATTAGACATCAATCCAAATTTGAGTTGGCGAGACGTACAACATATATTGGTAGAAACAGCCGAACACAACGATCCATCTGATTTAGATTGGACGACCAATGGAGCTGGACATCTGGTTAATCATAAATATGGTTTTGGCGCAATTGATGCCACAGCAGCAGTAAAGGCTGCTACTGATTGGGTGACTGTAGGACAAGAAATCTCAACAACTTCTGGACGACTCGATGTTAATCAAGACATTCCGGATAATAACCCCACTGGAATTTCTTCAACTTTTACCATCAATGATGACATTGATATTGAGTGGGTTGAAATTGTATTCGATGCGACTCACTCGGCACGAGGAGACTTAGAAATTGTTCTTATTTCTCCAGACGGTACTGAATCAGTTCTAGCGGAATCTCACAAAGACTCACAAGATAACTACTCAAATTGGGTATTAACTTCTGCTCGCCATTGGGGAGAGTCCTCTCTAGGAGAATGGACTTTGAAGGTCTCAGATGAACAGTCTGTAGACATTGGTACTTGGAACTCTTGGCAGTTAAATATCTATGGAACTTCCAATAATGTACACATTGAAGGTACACATACAGTAACGCTAAATTCTGGTGAAATTGTTACTGGTATCGATTTTGGCAACCATAATGAAGAGCCAGAAGAACCCGTCAACCCCGCAGCCATTGAAACTCAAGACCAATCCTGGACGGTTGCTACTACGGCTGACTTCAACGCTGACAACAAAGACGATGTGCTGTGGCGCAATAGTTCTGGAGATAACGAACTCTGGCTCATGGATGGCAGTAGTGTCTCCTCCACCGTTAACCTCAGTAACTCAACTCTAGAACTGGTCGGAGCCAATGACTTCGATGGCGATAATGATGCGGACTTAATGTGGCGCAATACCTCTACCGGAGCCAATGAACTGTGGACGATGGATGGTGGTAGTGTCACTAGCACTGATGCCATCCGCTCTGCTGCCACGAATTGGGAAGTGCAAGGTACGGAAGACTTTAATGGGGATGGCAATGCCGATATCTTCTGGCGCGACCCCATCACGGGACAAAACGCTATCTGGTTCATGGATGGTAGCTCTCGCGTCAATAGCGGTAACTTCCGCTCTGTCGGAACCAACTGGGAAGTTGCAGCTCTCGATGACTTCAACGCTGATGGCAAAACTGACATTCTCTGGAATGACTCCAGCAATGGAGCTAATGCTATCTGGCTGATGGATGGACTGTCTCTGGTCTCTGGTAGGCGTATCAGGCGTACCAATGCCGGATGGGAATTGCAAGGTACAGAGGACTTCAATGGGGACAATAAAGCCGATCTTCTGTGGCGTAATGGCTCTGGAAGCAATGCGGTGTGGTTCATTGATGATACCACGATCGCCTCTGGACAGAACCTCAGTGGGGCGATCGCCCGATGGGATGTGCAGGGGCTAGGAGATTTCGATAACAACGGTTCCCCAGATATCTTCTGGCGCGACAGTGCCACGGGGGATAACGCTCTCTGGTTAATGGATGGTACGACCCATTCCGGTGGCGCGATGTTGGTATAAACCGATTTCAGGCAGCAAAGGGAGTTCCTCTGCTGCCTGTTGATTTTTGTTGTTGACTTAAATTATTAGAGCCTAAACTCTGACCCATAATAACTAGGCTGTTTTTACAAAAAGAACAATTAAATGTGGGCTATATGACTCGCTTTTTATTTGATAAATTACGGTATCTAACTTGAGCTAAACTTCATTTTATTTCGCTAATTAAAGCGATGTTTTGCTACAAGAGAACAATTGACTTGACCTTTACTCATAGATTAATGGTGTCATCATGAATTCTTTTCCGAAGTCTGTCACTGTAGTTATTCCTGCCTTTAACGAAGAGGGAAACCTGAAACGACTGTTTCAATTTCTAGAGGAAACTTTTCACCAACTCGGCTATCAGTTCCCTGTCTTATTGGTCGATGATGGCAGTGAGGATAACACCCCCTTAATTGTTGAAGATCTCAAACAGCGCTATGATTTTCTCACCGTTGTGCGCCACCCCCATCGACGAGGTGTTGCCGAAGTCTGGAAAACCGCCTTAACCCGCGTCAAAACGGATTGGATTTTTTGGGGACAGGCTGACCTAGAAAGTGACCCACGCAGCGATATTCCTTTGCTTCTCTCTGCTTGGTCTCCAGGAGTAGATGGAGTAGCGGGTTGGCGACAAAACCGCCAAGACGGAAAGCTCTTCACTTCCAAAATTGCTAACAAAGTCTGTCGCTCTTTCTTAGGCTTAAAAATTCACGACATGAACTGGATTAAATTAGTGCGACGAGATTTAATTTCTCCTGAACTCTTAGACCTAACCACCCATCGTTATCTGCTGGCTGCCTTAGCTGGATTTGGACATACCATCATTGAAGTGCCTACTCCCTGGCATACCCGATATTCTGGAACTACTAAGTTTGGTAAAGGTCGATTATTGACTTCTGCTCTAGATTTCATCAAGCTACTGAGTTGGTTTATTCAGTTTAAGATACAAGAAAAAATCAAGTTATCAGTAGATCAATTGATTCCCATTAAAGTTGATGATATCCACTAATGATGATACACGATCTAGAGAAAAAAAGAATTCTCGTCGTTTCCTCGGTTTATCCCCTGACTGCTGATGGCAATCATGGAGCCTTTATTCGTGAAGTGATTCTCAAACTTCAACCCACAGGAGCTAACTTTTATGTGTTTGCCCCTGCCTATGAAGGTTGCCCTCACTATACCCTGGATAATGTACTCGTCTATCGATTCCGCTATTGCCCTAAACCCTTAGAAAACTTAGTCCGAGATGGTGCGCCCACCAAGATTCAGCGCCAACCCTGGTATCTGATTCCAGCCGCTCTTTATATCCTCTTGGGAACCGTGCAACTCTTTGGGTTGTGCTGGAAACTGAAACCCGATTTATTGCACATTAACTGGCCATTTCCCCATGGTTTAATGGCTTTCCCAGTAGCTAAACTCTTGGGAATTCCCATGGTGTTTAGTTTTCATGGAGGAGAATTGCTGTTAGCAAAAAAATTTGGGTTTGTTGCCCGTATTTTGCGTCAGTTAATTCCCGAAAGTCAAGGGGTAACAGCTAATTCTTCCTTTACTCAAGCCTTGATTGGTAACCTCAGTTCTGAACCGGTGACGGTAATTCCTTATGGGATTACTATCACGCCTCAACTAGAGTCAGAAATCCCAGCTAACCCGATTCCGCAACTGCTGTTTGTGGGACGTTTGGATGAACGCAAAGGGGTTACTTATCTATTGCAAGCCTTGCCCCTAATTTTACGAGATCGTCGAGTGCAATTACACATTGTCGGTCAAGGAATCTTAGAAAGTGAACTTAAGGAAGAGTGCAAAGCGCTAGGGTTAGAAGCGCAAGTTAAGTTTTTAGGGGTACTCTCTAAAGAAGCCTTAGCCCAGGAATATGCCACTTGCGATATTTTTGTCTTGCCTGCCATTGTCGATCGCAAAGGAGATACGGAAGGATTAGGAATTGTGATGATTGAAGCCTTAGCCCATGGTAAACCGGTAGTCGCGAGTGATGTGGGAGGGATTAAAGATGTAATTATTGATGGCGTTACCGGCCGGTTAGTCCCGGAAAAAGATCCCCATCAATTAGCAGAGGTAATTACAGATTTACTAAATTGCCCCGAAGAAAGACAACGACTAGGTTGCCAAGGATTAAAGCATATCCAAACCCAGTTTAACTGGAGCCGAATTACCCATCAGTGGTCTCAGGTTTTCGCTCAAGCCCTAAGCAACAGTAACTCCTCAGAGATCATAGCAGATGACTCTCTTATTTTCTAGCTATGACTTCTCCGAATTTGCCTTCCCAAATGTATCGCACAATTATCTGGGGACTTGTGATTACCATTCCTTTAGTCATCATGATTAGTTTAGGGTTTACTGTCCTATTACCAGCTCTGAATAATCCCCAATCTCGTATTTACTTCTCTCAATTTGGGGTTCCCAGTCGCTACCGAAGTCAAGGAAAACCGATTCCAGTGGAAACCGTTTCTGTTCAAAGTATTCCTTTAGAAACTCGTTTAGCTGGGCCAGGGGAATTTGTGCCTTTGCAACAAGTGGATGTGCGTCCGTTAGTTTCTGGGCCGGTGGAAAAAGTCTATGTGGTGGAAGGGCAAAGGGTGAAAAAAGGCGATCGCCTCGTTGAGCTGTATTCTATTCCCTTTGAAGAACGAGTCAATCAAATTCGTAACCAATTGGCGATCGCCGCAAAAAGACAACAAACCCTAGAACTCTCGGCTCCAGAGCGCATACAAGAGTTAGAAGCAGATGTGGCCATTGCGCGATCGCGGCTGCAAGAAGCCCAAGAGAGAGTCGAACAAATCCAAACCCTTGCCCAGCAAGAAATTGAGGAAAACGTAGAAAAGGCTCGCGAGCGCATGAAGGTGGCCGAACAAAAGCTCAAACAAATGGAAGAGTTGTTTCTAGAAGGGGCAATTTATGAATTTCAAGTCCTGGAAATGCAAGACCTCTATGCTCTACGTCAACAGGAATGGTTAGAAGCCCAACGGGGACAAGTGATCGCCCAAGACCGCCAGTTTAGTAATCAGGATTTCTATCTGGATCGGGAAAACCAACTAATCGCAGCCCAAAAAGCCCTCAATCAAGCCAGGCGCGACTTTGACGAGCAATTTGCCGTCAATCAACTGGAAATTGAAACCTTGCAACTGGAACTGCAAGAGGCGTTGAGAACCTTAGATCGCTCTGTTATTTATGCCGAGACCGATGGCTTAGTCAGTCGGATGTATATCCATCCCGGAGAAATTGCTGAACCTCAAGCTCCTGACCCTTTAATGACCCTAGCAGAAGATATGGTCTTTAAGGCATTTATTGACCAAGCCCAACTCAATGCCATTGAAATCGGCGATCGCGCCCAAATGAATTTTACTGCCTATCCAGGAAAAACCTATACAGGAGAAGTCATTCGCGTCAATCCCACCATTGAAACCCAGGCCATTACCCCAGTAAAAATTGGCATCGATCGCCAGTATACCTATTCCGTTTGGATTGCCGTGGATGAGGCGCAAATGCCACCAGGGTTACAAGGAGTCGCCAGTTTTCAGTCCAGTGACTCCAGTTTGGTGATTCCAGAGAGCGCAGTTAGCGAACTTTCTGGAGCTAGAGGGATGGTGATGGTGGTGGAGTCAGGACAAGCTATTCTGCGTTCTATCGAGTTGGGACGCACCTATGGCAATCAGCGCGAAGTCCTGGATGGTCTGACTGCTGGGGAAATCATTGTGGTCTATCCCCAAGGTTTACAACCGGGCGATCTTCTCGAACCCATCCCCACCAGCCAACCCATGCTTTAATTACCCATTTGTAATTCTTACGGAGGATAAAACCTATGTTGCAAAATTTAGAACGTCTGACCAAGGGACTGTATAAATGGGCGATCGCGCCCTGGATTTATGGTCAAAATGGGGATTATGATGCCCAGCGCTATTGGGGCGATCGCCTGACGCGCTATGGTTTATCGTTACAGGGAGTCGGCCATGAGGGGCGATCGGAACTTGAAAACCAGGAAGAATACACTCAAGCGGGTCAACTTTTTATTCAAGCTTGTACTCAAGCCAACATAAACATTTCCCAAGCTCGTATTCTAGAAGTTGGCTGTGGCACAGGATTTTACACCCAAATCTTGGCAGATTTAGGAGCAAGAAACTATCTAGGCATTGATATTACTGATGTCTTATTTACAGACTTGAGAGATAAATTTCCTCAGTTCTCATTTCAGAGACAAGATATCACTCAATATCAAGAAATAGGTCGATTTGACTTAATCGTTATGATAGATGTGATTGAGCATATCGTTATTGAAAAGAAAATAAAAGATACTCTGTGGAATCTCCAAAACTATCTTAATCCACAGGGCAAGATAATCATTGCGCCTCTTGTGCTTCAAGAAAAGAGGTCTTTGTTTCATGTCAATTTCTGGTCAGTCAAAACCCTTCAAGAAATCATGGAGACTTGTAAAACAACCTATGCCTTAAATTTCAGGAATGGACAATTAATGATTCTGGAAAAACTCTAGTGTTTAATTAATAGTGTAATCCTATGGAGAAGAAGTCAAACTTTTGAGAGGTATAGAAATGGAGCAGATCAGGCTAATATTAGCTCAGATACAGCGAAGTCACTTGTTGATGGCGATCGCCACTTTATTCCTGCTCAAAAGTATTCTCAACCTGTGGTATACCCTGCCCCCAGAAACCTTAAGCGCCTTTGATGTTGATCTAGCCAATCTCAATCAATGGCGTTATTTAGGGTTGATTCCCCTAGGATTGATGCTTTCTGTCCTATTGGGATGGCACAATACCCAATTGCATCAACGGCTGACTTGGATGTTACTGATCTTAGTATTATTGTATCCTTACTATACGATCACTTGGTCGCCGCGTATCTTCTTTTTAGCTAAATCTCTCTACCAACAACGGCAACCCATTACTCTGCACGTAGAGCAAAACTTTCCTGAAATTAAATCTCAATGGAAACAGAACATCGAATTGGGAATTTATCAACCAGTTCCCTCTATCTTTGAAAGTCGAGTTAGAGACCGTTATGTGTTTCAACCCTCCTCTTGGGAATGGATGGTCAAATCAATCTTTGGTTATAGCGATGCCTTTTTTAACTCCATTGGGCGCGGTTGGAGCTTGGCCATTCTGGGATTAAGCTTTAGCCTTTTAGCCTATTATCTCCAGTTAGGCGATCGAAGATTATCTGCTTGGATTGATGATATTCGCAGCTTATCCCCCTGGATAATCTCGATATTCCTGCTCATTCTTGGCTCCACATTAACTGTTAACTTGCTCAACCATCACCTAGAGACCGAGTTTGCTAAGGGACACTACAAGCAAGTCATGGTGCAATCCCAACGTTTAGCCCGTTGGTATCCCCTCGTGGAAGGAGATCGATCCTTTCTAGAGCGATGGGCAAAAGCTGGATGGTACAGTAAGCAACCCAATCCTGCTCTGATTGCCTTTACCCAAGGATTAGAACGGTATCGTTTAGATAATTATACCCAAGCCATTTCTTACTTTCAACAAGCCTTGCGCCTCAATCCCCATTTTTATTTAGCCCAAGGGTATTTAGCTACTACTCAACTCAATCAAGGGATCGATCAATTCAAGCAACCTGTTGTGCCTAAAAGACAACGGGATAAGCCCTTTCCCTATACCTACGACCTCTTAGATAGCCCCAATTATCAAAACCGAGCTAGACAACCCAATAATGCCAAGCCAATGTTAACAGCTCAATACTGCGAAGAAAGTTTAAAATCTTTTCCTAATCATTTAGAGGCTTTATATACTTTGATGGTCATTCGAGTAGTTAATTGGGACTTTCCTGGATCGGCCCAAATTGCCAAAAAGCTAATCAATTTACAACCTTATTTTCAGCAACCCATGTTAGCAGTCGTTGGCCAGGCCTATTTACATTTATCTTGGGAAAATTATCACGACCAAGACCTGGATCAAGCTTGGCAACGCTATCGTCAATCGGTCGATCGCAAAATTTGGGAAAAATTCATCGATCCTACCTCATGAAACATTCCTTTTCTTGGCTCTCTATCATTTCAATTGCCATTACCGGTTATCTGGTGGGAATGTTGGGGTTCTCTATTTGGGATCAGCCTCCAATGCTACCCACTCCGGTCAATTGGTCTCCTCAAGTGACCTGGATAGGCTTACCCAACCCTAGCTATCGTCTCTACACTCGTCAAACCCTTAATTTACCCGATCGCGTCAAAAGAGGGTGGTTGCGCCTGAGCGCGGATAATGATTTTCGGCTATATGTGAATGGAAAGGTATTGACTCAAGAAGTGAGTATCCTACGCAATACGCTAGGATTAGGGGGATTGGTGCAAGACTGGCCGCAAAAACTGAATGATTTCCGTCCATTTCCCTCCCTACGTCCGGAATGGGTTTATTTACGGGCCCCCAAAGATTGGAAAGTCACGTATTATGTCGATCTGACCCACTATCTGCAACCGGGAAAAAATGCGATCGCCGTTGAAGTGCAAAGTTCCCAACAGCATCCCCGTTTACTCTTAGAAGGGAAAATTTATCCAGTGGGGGATCTGGAAAAGGCGATCGATATCAGCACGGGAACCAGTGCCTGGAAAGTGTCTGAACGGTTCCAGAGTCGGCAACGGCTACACTGGTTTGATGCTGACTTTCCCGATCAAACCTGGCCTCTAGCCACCACTCTCGATCCCCCCAATGAAGCCACCTATAGCCGCTTAAGCCCCCTGGTATTTGACCGTCCCTTAACAGGACATTGGATTACCAGTTCTCTGAGTCCCTCTGGCGAAACCTGGCTGAGAACCTCTTGGTCAGTTTCCGTTAAACCCCAACAGGCTTGGATGCGATGGGTCGCTCAGAATGAATGTTCACTCCTGATTAATGGGTTGCTGGTTCAGCATTATCCGACTGAAGATAGCCAAACCCTGCATTTATCAGAGGTGAGTCGTTTTTTACATCCGGGAATCAATACCCTAGCAGTTCATTTAACGCCACCATTAACGGAAGATTGGCATGTAGCTTTTAATGAACCCCCCCAACGGAAAATTGTCTCTCAATTTTGGCTCGATGGATGGGTGGAAAATGCTCAAGGAACCCCTGAATCGATTATTCAGACGGATTCGAGTTGGCAGAGTCTGGAGTCCCCCATTAGGGGTTGGGAACAAGGAATAGGCGCTGCTGAAGCGGCCATTCAACTCAATTTACCAAATCCTGACCAATTTTCGCGATCGCTTGAGGGAGATAGCTATGCTCTCAACTATCCCCATTGGTTATGGCATCAAAGTATATGGTGGGGCTTAGGATGTCTATTCATCTCTATTTATAGCTTCGTTCTGGGAGTGTTTTGGCGAGATACAGCAGGAATAAAAGGAGCAACGTTAGACATTGGTACAGGTTTGCTCTTTCCCGGAACAATGTTTTTAAGCGTAATGGAATTGCTTAAACATCGCTATGGCATTTCCGAACGATGGCTAATATTTGCCCAACCCCATAGTGATGTGCTGATTTTACTGGGATTTGTGGGAGTGGTTTGCTTAACCTTACTCTGGAGTTGTATTGTTAATCGCCATCTAGGGTTATCTCCTACACCCATCAGTGGGGTCATCCTATGGAGTCTGTGGTTTATCTTAACCTGGATTGGGGCGATCGCCTTGGGTTTAGCTTTAGCAGACAATACAGCTCAATGGCCCATGGTGTGGATAGTCGCTAGTGGATTCATTTTATGGGGTCTAGCTCTACTGTTTTGGCAACAGACTCAGCGCATCTGGACTGATGGCATTACCTTCTGGCAACAACACTGGCCTCAATGGGGATATTACATAATAGTAGTGGCCATTACCCTAGGAGGGTTCATCCTCAGAGCTTACCGTCTTGATGCCATGGATTTAGAAGCCGATGAATATACCTCCTTAGATGCTACCAGAGGCATTTTAGCCACTGGCGCACCCGTAACCACTTCTGGCATTTGGTATACCAGAGGCCCCATCTTTCACTATCTTTTGGCTCTCTGGTTACGGTGGGTGGGGGACTCTGCGATGAATGCCCGGTTTTTGTCCGTACTATTTGGTACTGCCACTTTAGTCGTTGTCTTTTTTCTGACTCGTGCCATTACCGGAAAAACCGGGTTAGCCTTAGTGGTGACGGCCATTTTGGCGATCGATCCTTGGGAATTATGGTACTCGCGCTTTATCCGATTTTATCAAGTGTTGCAATTTGTAACCCTCATCAACATTTGGTTCTTAATTAAAGGTTTTATTGAAGGAAAACAGAAACGCTACCAATATCTATTTTATGTTGGAGTAATCATCATGTTACTCATTCAGGAAGGTAGTTTAACCCTACTTCCTGGATTGTTTCTCTGCTTTCTGTGTAGTTACTTTCCCTTGGAATGGCGTGAAGATAAGTCCATTGCGATCGGCTGTTTTGCAGTCATGGGAGTGTATGCTTACAACATTGGCTTTTTTATAGTTAAATGCTTAACACCAGTCGTTGCTATTTCCACAACCACAGATTCTTACTTGAAACCGAGATTATCAGACGTAACGGGATTTTTTACCAATTTCTTCATTGGCCCGAATTGGATGAATTTGATTTATACTGTTTTATTCATAGCTGGGCTAGTGTATTTTCTCCAATATCCCCAGAAAGTAATCCTGTGTTTGTATACTGTAATTGGCGTTAATCTTCTCTGTCAAACCCTTCTCGTCTATGTAGTGGCTGCCCGATATTTTTATCCCATCTATCCTCTATGTATCATCCTCTCTCTCTATGGCGCAACTTGTTTGATTGGGACTATCAGTCAACCCTGGAATCAACAATTAAGCAGTCAGCGTGTAATTCAGAAAATGACCTGGATTTTTCTAGCCATTCTACTCCTAGGAAATCTAGAGGTCGAAAAAGTTGTGGGTGCTTATTCAGATGCGATCGCCATCCGCAACACAGAAATACTTGATTATATTCAATCCCACAAACAACCTGGAGATATCATTATATCCAACACTTCTGCTGTATATACCTCCATTGGTGGATTAGATTATTATATTCCCCATCGTCTTTCTATTTTTGATGCAGTATATGCTCGCAATGGAGAAGTCATTGACCGTTGGGGAGGGGGTAAACTCTTAACCGATCTCGATCAACTCAACAGTATATTATCCAATCACAATAGAGTATGGATTCATCAATTCGATCGCTTGCAACCGCCTAAAAGTTTTCTTCATGCAAAAGAGCATAATCTTTATAAGACTTTGGGTGACTCTCAGTTTGAAACCTTCGGCGCTCAGGTGAAATTATGGAAACCAGAGAATTAAAACTTTCCTATACTCCAAAATGAATAATTATGAATAAAATCAAACAGACTGCGATTAAGGCTCTGATTAGCCTATCCATAATTGTTGCGATCTTTAGTCTAGTTAATCTGGAACAGATCTGGGCAAAAATCAGTGATTTATCGATTGGGTTTATTATATTTTGTTTATTCTATTATACCCTATTACAATGGATTAGTTGCTTGCGTTGGCAAGTTATTTTGAAGTCGAGTGGCTATAAACTCCCGATTATTTATTTACTCAAGAGTTATTTTTGTGGCATGTTTCTCAACTTGTTTCTTCCCGGATCTTTCGGGGGAGATGTCTATAGAACTTTTCAAGTCTCTAGAGAAACACAAAATGCCGAAGTCGCAGCAGCTTCGGTACTGCTGGAGAGATTTACAGGTCTCATCGCTCTTTGTTTTTTAGCCATGCTGGGGTTGCCTTTTGCTTGGAGGCTGATCGATCAATGGGATATCCTTTTAGTGTTTATGATTACTACAGGTTTTTTATGTATGGTATGGTTAACACTTACCAGCCCTAGGTTGTTTAACATAACTAAAAGAGTATTTACATTATTTCCTCTTGAAAATCTAGGCAATCGTTTAAGCAAAATTCAACAAGCTGGTATTTCTTTTCAGCGCAACTCACGAGTGTTTAATTTATCCCTATTTTATGCGACATTATTCATTTTAGGTGTAATTTATTATCATTATCTAGTCGCTCAACAACTCAACATTGAGATTTCTTATTTTGAGCTTCTAGTTTTCATTCCAATGATTACCATCGTTAGTCTCTTACCTTTTTCATTAGGCGGATTAGGAATAAAAGAAGGATTCTGGGTCTATCTATTTCTACGCATTGACTTAACCGCAGAATCTGCCGTAATCCTTTCTTTAACAATTACGGTTTTAGCTTGGATTATTTCATTACCCGGTGGTCTGCTGCTGATATTTTCAAAAAAATTACCCTTGTTAGATTAAGCTCAAGAGGAAAACCCATGAATAAAAATTCCGTATTATCCATTTATGAACAGTTACTCAGAAAGCGGTCTTTGTTCTTTAAGATCGTTTCCCCTATCCTGAAAGTATCAGCACTCTGGTATGCAGGCGATCGCGTATTGTGTCCGTGCTGCGAACAGCAGTTTCGGACGTTTCTACCTTTTGGAGCAAATAAACGCCCGAATGCCTTGTGTCCTGGATGTCTATCTCTAGAAAGACATCGATTGATGTGGCTGTATTTGCAGAATAAAACCTCTTTGCTTTCAGAGCAGTTAAAGGTTCTGCACATTGCTCCAGAATATTGGTTGCAAAGACGATTAAAAACTGTGCCTAACTTAACCTATTGGACTGCGGATATCCAACCTGGAGAAGCGATGCTGCAAATGGATATCACTAAGATTGATTATCCAGATAGCTCCTTTGATGTTATTTTATGTAGTCATGTCTTAGAGCATATTCCAGATGATACTCAAGCAATGCGTGAACTATGCAGAGTGTTGAAACCTGGGGGATGGGCAATTTTACAAGTCCCTCTCGATCGCGATCGAGAAGAAACGGTTGAAGGAACCCGTGACTTAACTCTCAAGGAGCGGAGACAACGCTTTGGTCATCACGATCATGTCAGAATGTATGGTCAGGATTATCAAACTAAATTGGAACAAGCGGGTTTCTCTGTTTTTGTCGATCGCTATCCGGAGGAGTTAGGTATCAATCAGATTGAATACTATGGATTAATGCCTAGTGAAGATATTTATCTGTGTACACTTAGTAGAAGAAAAGCAAGAAATTGTGGATTTAGGGCAACGAGTATTTCCTTTATAAAAGACGCTCGACCATTTGTTTAATTGCCTATGTTATTGACAGTTTCCAGACCGATAATTTGGGTCGTGCCATTGTCGGATTTATGGTTTGGGGTATTCCTTCGGGTTATTTAGCAGTCATGGGTAAATATCCATCCTGGGGAGCAGCATCAGCAGGATTGAATCCTAAAGACGACCAGAGCAAAATTGAGAAAGTATTTAATTATACTAATTTATCAAAGCGCTATACATAAAAAAATCGGTACAGCCTAGAGACTATCAGGCTGTACCGATAACTAATGGAATTATCCATTACCAGCGCGTAGCGCTAAATCTAGTTGAGGGCTTCGGCTCCACCGACAACTTCTAGGAGTTCTTGGGTAATGGCAGCTTGCCGAGCCTTGTTATAGGATAGGGTGAGCGTGTTGATCATTTGACTTGCATTATCCGAAGCACTACTCATCGCTGTCATCCGAGCAGCTAATTCACTAGCGGCTGATTCTTGCAGGGCGCGTAGGAATTGATTTTTAACGAATAGGGGTAAGAGGGCTTCCAGGATTTGTACAGGATCTTGCTCAAAGATCATATCTCTGGGGAAACTCTCTTCAGAGGAAGACGTAACTTTTTCTCTGGCAACATTGAAGCTACCATTGGCTGTGGTTAAGCGAAAGACTTCATCATCAACGACTTCTAACCCTTGGGGAGTTAAGGGAAGTAGGGTTTGAATAACGGGTCTGGAGCTAATTAAGGAGACGAATTTGGTATAGATGAGTTCTACCCGGTCTACCTTACCAGAGATAAACCATCCGAGAATGTTATCTACAATTTCGTCTGCTTCTTCAGCACTGGGTATTTGTCCTAGGTCTGTGCGGGTAGTAGCAATGGGGACATCCCGACGCTGGAAGTATTGAACAGATTTACGGCCTAAGAGGGCATATTCGTAGTTGAGGCCTTCTTGTTCGAGTTCTTTGGCTCGCATTTCGGCGCGACGGATGACGTTACCATTGTATGCGCCACAGAGGCCGCGATCGCCGGAAAAGACAATTAAGCCAACAGTTTTTACATCCCGATTTTTGAGCAGTTCGAGGTCAACATCTTCAAACTGAAGGCGACTTTGCAGGCGATACAGGACTTGAGCCAAACGGTCAGCAAAGGGACGGGTGGCTAACACTTGTTCTTGGGCGCGACGCACTTTTGCTGCGGCCACCAAACGCATAGCTTCCGTAATTTTGCGAGTATTTTTAACGGATTTGATGCGATCGCGGATCGCTTTAAGATTTGGCATAGGAAAGACAAGGAGATAGGGACAGGGAATAGTGGATAGGGATCGACTATCCACTATCTGAAGACTAGGCAGACACCAAGAAGGTTTGCTTATATTCAGCGATCGCTTCTTTTAACAAGCCTTCTGCTTCATCGGTGAGTTTCTTCTCACTCTGAATCACTTCGCCAAACTTGGGTTTGCTCGATTTCAAATAATCCCGCAATCCTTGGGCAAACGTTGCGACTTTTTCTACCGCAATATCATCAAGATATCCATTTAATCCTGCATATACACTAGCCACCTGTTCGGGTACACTCAATGGTGAATTTTGGGGCTGTTTGAGTAACTCTTGCAGGCGCTGTCCCCGTGCCAATTGGTCTTGGGTTGCCTTATCTAAGTCAGACGCAAACTGGGCAAAAGCTCGCAGGTCATCATACTGAGCTAATTCCAGTTTCAGTTTCCCAGCCACTTTTTTCATGGCTTTGGTTTGAGCTGCCGATCCCACACGGGATACGGAGATACCGGCGTTAATCGCTGGGCGTAAGCCAGAATTGAATAGGTCAGCCGATAAGAAGATTTGACCATCGGTAATCGAAATTACATTGGTGGGAATGTAAGCCGAAACATCCCCAGCTTGGGTTTCGATAATCGGTAGAGCCGTCATACTACCGCTACCCAGCTCGCTATTGAGTTTAGCTGCCCGCTCGAGCAGACGGGAGTGGAGATAGAATACATCTCCAGGATAGGCTTCACGACCGGGAGGACGACGCAAGAGCAGGGACATTTGACGGTAGGCTTGGGCTTGCTTACTCAAGTCATCGTAGATTACGAGAGTATGTTTGCCTTTGTACATGAAGTATTCCGCCATACTTGCTCCAGTATAGGGAGCAATATATTGTAGGGTGGCGGGGTCACTGGCGTTAGCGGCAACCACGATGGTGTAGTCCATGGCTCCCTTTTCTTCCAGGGTAGCAACGACTTGAGCTACCGTAGAAGCTTTTTGACCGATCGCCACATAAACGCAAACTACATCCTCGGACTTCTGATTGATAATCGTATCAATAGCAACGGTGGTTTTTCCGGTTTGGCGATCGCCAATAATCAGCTCCCGTTGGCCGCGACCGACGGGAATCATGGCATCAATTGCCGTAATTCCCGTTTGCAGGGGTTCGCAAACCGATTGACGGGCAATAATTCCAGGAGCAGGAGATTCAATCAACCGACTTTCGCTAGTATTGATGTCGCCTTTCCCATCGATCGCTTCACCCAGGGGATTGACCACCCGGCCAATCATGGCATCACCAACGGGGACTTGGGCAATCCGGCCGGTAGCGCGAACGGAGCTACCTTCTTGGATATTGGTTCCATCACCCATCAATACCGCCCCCACATTGTCCTCTTCCAGGTTGAGGACAATACCAACGGTTCCGTCTTCAAATTCTACAAGTTCTGCGGCCATGGCGTTGTCTAAGCCATAAATCCGCGCAATACCATCACCAACTTGAAGAACTGTACCGACTTCAGAGACTTTTACATCTTGGTCGTACTGTTCAATTTGTTGTTGGATAATACTGCTAATTTCGTCTGGTCTGATAGCTACCATATGCGTCTATTTTGGGATATAAGAGGTGCTGTGTGTACTTCAGATTTTGAGCTTTAGGACGCTCAAGTCTCCAGGGAGGAGACCCTAGGCCAGAGCTAAACCAATGCGCCGCAGTTGGCCTCGCAGACTGGCATCAATCACTTGAGATCCCACTTGGATGATTACGCCACCAATCAGGTCTGGATCGATGCGAGTTTCGATTTCTACATGCCTAGCGTTGGTCATCGCTTGAGTGCGCTCGGCGATCGCTGTGCGTTCTTCTTCCCTCAGTTCTACGGCTGAGGTCACCTGGGCCAACACGGTTTGATTCAGTTTCCGCAATAGGGCCAGGTAGGTTTGGCAAACGCCATCTAAAAATTGGATGCGTCCGCGATCGACCAGCAGGAAGAGGAACCGTTGAACATAAGCATCCGTTCCCTCTTCTGTAATTTGTCTGAGAACCCCTTTTTTTGCATCGGGGTTCACTAAGGGATTACCTAAAAACGAGCGGAGCTGTTCGCTGCTCTCCCACATTTCTAAGATCAGACGCACATCATCACCAAACTTATCGGTCAGGTCATGATTTTGGGCGATGGACATTAGCGCTTGGGCATAAGGTTCTACAATTGAACCTATCATGGAACTATTTGCCATTAGTTTCCTCCTACCCTAGCAATGCTGCGATCGATCAGTTGATGCTGAAGATCGTCATTTAATTCATCTCTAATTTGGGATTCCACCCGTTGCATCGCTAAAGCTACCACCCGTTTCCTAAGTTCAGCAATCACTCGACTTTGTTCAGCGTCTAGATCTTGGGCGGCTGTTTCTTGTAATCTTTGGATGTCTTCATCCGATTTAGCCAAGATGGTGGCTTTTACCGATGCGGCTCGTTCACCCGCCTGTTGACGGATTTTTTCCGCTTGAGCTTGAGCCTGAGCGAGATTTTGTTCTTGTTCTTTGAGCGCAGATGCCGCTTTTTGTTGTCGCTCTTCGGCATCTTTAATGGCGTTTTCAATGGCTTCGCGCCGGTCGGCTAAGGTTTTACCCACTGCCGAGCGACCGAAGTACACCAGCACTCCGATAATAATACCGAGGTTAATGAGGTTCGTCTCAAGTACATCAAAATTGAGTCCGAATCCACCTTTTGTTGCTTCTGTTGCCAGCAACCACAAATTACCCATGCTAGGAAAGTCCATTTGAGCGCAGTTTTTCTACAGGTTTTCCTCGTTTTCGACCCAGGATTGGGACACAAACGAAGTCCGAAATGTTATGTGGGTATCGAAGGTTAAGCAGCAAGATCCTTAACAGGTTTTGAGCAGCTTATCGAGGATTTGGCGACTGAGTTGGTCTACCTGTCCTTCTAAAACGCCTAGGGTTTCCTGTTTTTGTCGATCGATTTCTTGCTGGGCTTGTTCGCGTTTGGCTTGAGCTTCTTGCTGGGCCTGAGCCATGTTCTGAGCTGCAATTTTATCGGCTTCAGCTTGAGCTTGAGCAATCACAGCTTGTGATTGTTTACGAGCGCCTGCGAGTTCTTCTTCGTACTGATTCGCGAGCTGTTCAGCTTTGGCTAAACGTTCGCGAGCTTCGGTTAAATTAGAACGGATATAGTCGCTCCGTTCATCTATAGCACTGCCGAGAGGCTTATAAAAAATCTGATTCAGTAGAGCTGCTAAGATAAGGAATTGGATAGCCATTACAGGTAAAGTGGCATCTAGGTCAAAAAGACCTCCTGCTTCCTCAGCCGCTGCTTCTACTGCAAGAAGTATTGTCCCATCGATCATTGGCGATCGTCCCCAGTTTTTAACGATTTGCTCTGGTTTTACACTTATCCTGTTCTTGGTTAACAGAGCAGGGTTTCCCTAGCGTTTCTAGGGAGTTTGGCCTAATCTGTAACGGAACTGACAATCTCGGCGATTGGCTTTCGTTAGATTAGGGTAGAGATAGAAAGCGTTCCTATCTCTACTGTTCGTCAGCGCGATCGCTTACGAGAAGGGGTTAGCAAACAAGAGTACGAGGGCAACAACCAGACCGTAGATGGTTAGCGCTTCCATGAATGCCAAACTCAGCAGGAGAGTGCCTCGGATTTTTCCTTCAGCTTCGGGTTGACGGGCAATACCTTCTACGGCTTGACCAGCAGCGTTTCCTTGTCCAATTCCAGGACCGATAGCAGCTAAACCAACAGCAAGGGCAGCAGCAATAACGGAAGCAGCAGCAATTAGTGAATCCATGATGGGTTCAATCTCCTTTTTTAAATTGAGTACACTTGATAGGATTTTTTCTTTCGGCTTGAGACCGAAGATCGGCAGAGTGAGCTTCTCTCTCTGTTGGGATGGGGATGAGCCTTGTCCCTTGACGGCTAGCTATGTTCTTCTTCGCCATGATGGGGATCTTCTAGAGCTTCCCCAATGTAGGTGGCTGCCAAGGTAGCAAAGATGAGGGCTTGAATGGCACTTAAGAATATTCCCAATGCCATCACAGGTAAGGGAATAAACAAGGGAACCAGTAAGACTAACACCCCAACCACCAGTTCATCAGCCAGAATGTTACCAAATAGACGGAAGCTCAGGGATAGAGGCTTAGTGAAGTCTTCAATTACCTTGAAGGGGAGCATGAAGGGCACTGGCTCAACGTAGTGAGCAAAGTATCCTAAGCCCAGCTTTTTGAGACCGGCGTAAAAATACGCTAGGGAGGTCAAAAGAGCTAGGGCGACCGTGGTATTGATATCGCTGGTTGGCGCAGCTAGTTCACCTTCTGGCAAATGGATGATTTTCCAGGGAACTAAGGCCCCTGACCAATTTGACACAAAGATGAACAAAAATAAAGTACCGACGAAGGGAACCCAGGGTCGATATTCTTTTTCACCCATGGCATTTTTGGCCAGGTCTCGAATAAATTCCAAAGCGTACTCCATGAAGTTTTGCATTCCGCTGGGTACTCTTTGGATGTTTCGAGTGGCGGCGACTGAGGCAATCACAAGCAATCCAATCACAAACCAGGAGGTGATCATGACTTGCCCATGAATTTTGAGATTACCGATTTCCCAATAGAGATGCTTACCGACTTCAAGCTCGGCGAACGGGAGGCTATGATAAGCGTCCAGGAAGTTAAGCATATCCATTATTAAAGAGGGTTCAGAGTTAGGGTACTGATCGAAGTGGCTTGCCTTTTTACAGGATTTTACCGATCATCCATGGGGCGATCGCTCGCTGATTATGGAGTTAAGGTGGTCCTGAGAACATAAGCGATGATCGCAGCTTTGTAGGTTAAAAATCCCAAAAAAATGGGCACGATTTCTAGCTGTTTCCATTGGAAGGCGACAATCATCACGCCAATGAAAATGGCTAAACCGGTATTGCCAAGACGTTGCTTTGCTCGTCCGAGTCCTTCTACGTTTTTAGCCAACAGTCTGAGGTAAACTATCCCCGCACAGGAGCCGATCAGATAACTGAGGGCGGTTCCCAGGGAATAAAAGAACCAGACAGACACGAAGGCAACTCCTGTCATTCCCAATGTCCAACCATACAATTGAGTTTGTAGTTGATAATACTCTTCCATTGCGCCCGGTGAGGCACTGGGGAGAGGGGTTTGGGGCAGGTCTTCTGCTGTTAGCGTTTCCGTTTTCGGAGATTCGTCGGAGGTGTTCACTTCGACTGGTTAACCTGAGTTGTTGGTCTGCGTTTTTCCATCACCGCGTAAAAAGGGATATTCCTTTGCGGGAAAAGGATTCTGTGGAGTTTTCTCCGTCAGGAGAGCCACAGAGGATCTAGCCAAACGTTCTTTCAGGTGACCCTGAGAGGTCTGTTCGTAGACTCCCTGGAAATCATATCACGGAGAGGGATCAGTTTCTGAAGAAAGTGTTAATCCTTTGAGGGCATCAGGAAATAGGGAATTATCCTCAAAGATTTGTGGGGTTATCTTCCGAGATTGGGGGCGTTAAAAGAATCAAGTTTTGCTCTAGGAGAAATCGCATCTGTTCTAGGTTGTGTTGGGTTTCGCTCAGAATCTGTGCAATGGTTTGTTGACCATTACAGGCTTGAAGCAGTTGGAATTGTTCCTCGGATAGGGTAACGGGTTTATAGTCCTGATTGAGAAGGCTTCGGGAGGGCCATCCATGGAGACAGGGATTGGGTTCAGCAATCGCTGCGGCCAGACTTCGATCGTCCGACCAGTCGGTGCGATCCAGGGGAGGACGAGCAAGGAAGAATTCGTAGTGGGTCAGTTCTGGGTCAAGCAGTTCAATCAAGTGATAGCGTTGGCGTTCGCTTAGGCTCTCTACTCGTTTCATCAGGTCTGGGGCTTGCCCAAGCAGGCGTTCAATGGTCCAATACTGGGGATTGGAAAAGCCCACAAAGGCTAATCCGGAAGCATCGATCAATTCAAACAGAGTCTCAATGGTGTAATCAATTTCTTGGGGATGAACGTACATATCGGCAAAACATTCATCTTGATGATTTTCCAAGGCCCAGCGCCGTTTGTCTTCCCGCACGATGCGGTTATCTTCCGGTAATACGGAAAACAGATCGCGTCCAATTTTTACGCCATCCTGGTAATCTCCACGATGTTCTCCTTGCAGCAGAGCGATCGCCTGTTGCATCAGTTGAATTTCAAATCGTCCCAAGTGGGCGTAAACAAAAATATGGAGAATTCCCCCAGGCGCTAACTTACAAGCTAGGGATTGAATGCCACGAATGGGATCGGGGAGGTGGTGTAAGACTCCCACACAGTTGATGAGCTGAAACTGTCCCGGTAATTGGGCCACATCGTACAAACTGAGGTGATGAAACTCCACTCGGTCAGCCCCCGATCGCTGGCAACGCTCCTGAGCCACAGCGATCGCTCCAGCACTCAAGTCAATGCCCACTACAGAGGCTTGGGGATTAAGATGAACCAAATATTCTGTACCGACACCCGTGCCACATCCAGCATCCAGGATACGGATATCTTGACGAGGAGGTTTACGTCCCGTACAAAACTGGTAAGCCGTCAGCCAATTCCAGCGCCAGTTGTATCCCGGAGGAGGTTCATCAAGGAAGGGTTCTGGAGGAAAGGGATAGGTATCGTACAGTTTCGCGACGGCGTTACTAATAGCTTGAGCTTCAGACATAGTGAGGAGCGTATGATTTCTGCCAGATCTGATTATCCAATATTTGGGCCACAGGGATCATGAGAAATTTTGCCCATCAGGAGTAGGATAAGAGCGGCTAGAGCGGGGGAAGAGAGGATTCGATGACTCCTAGAGCTGTTAGAAGTTGTTGATAACGTAACAAAACTTATCTTTTTTCTCAGTCAGGGGACTGGGATCGCCTATGATGTAGAATCGTTACGCTTTTTAATAAACAAGGGGAGTCAACCCAGACTACTCTTAAGATCAAACACCAATAGCTATTCAAGGATCGGTCCAATGGACTGGCCATGGATAGCCAAAAGCTGTTTAACGCATTAATGCAATTGCTGTAAACATCCAAAGGGAGCGAAGAAGAGCGCATGACTATCAAGGCAAGTGGTGGAAGCTCCGTTGCTCGTCCGCAACTGTATCAAACGGTAGCTGTTTCAACAATTTCTGTTGCTGAACAGCAAGACCGTTTCTTAGGACGGACTGAACTCGGTGAACTTTCAACCTATTTCGAGTCGGGTCTCAAACGGTTGGCGATCGCCGAAGTCCTCACCAAAAATTCTGAACTGATTGTTTCACGAGCAGCCAATCGGATCTTTACCGGTGGATCTCCCATGGCTTTCTTGGAAAAGCCTGCCGATCCCGAACCCATGCTCGTTGGAGCAAGCCAACGCACGCAAGGCACAGAAACCTTTATAGAAAGCAAGTCCGGTGGTGGACTCTTTTCTGGATTCGGGTCTTTATTTAGCGGTGCCAGTGCCGGCCCCGTTCCTCCAGGATTCCGTCCCATTAACGTTTCCCGTTATGGGCCGGCAAATATGACCAAATCCCTACGGGATTTAAGTTGGTTCCTGCGTTATATCACTTATGCGATCGTTGCTGGAGACCCCAATATTCTCTCCGTCAATGTCCGAGGACTCAGAGAAATTATTGAAGGCGCTTGTTCTACGGCTGCAACCCTCGTAGCCCTACAGGAAATGCGAGCTGGCGCTTTAGCATATGTTAAAAATGACGCAGAAGCCAGTGATATCGTTGGACAATACTTTGACGTAGTGATCTCAGAATTCAAAGCTTCCACACCGTCAAACAAAATCCGTCAACGCCAGACCTTAGATCAACAAGGACTCACACTCCCTCAAATCTATTTCAATGCGTCTGAGAGTCGGCAAAAATTTGTCATGAAGCCCGGATTGTCCTCTTCCGAAAAACAGGAAGTGGTCAAGGCAGCCTATCGGCAAATCTTTGAACGAGATATTACTCGTGCCTATTCCCAATCCATTTCTTATCTAGAATCTCAGGTGAAAAATGGCGACATCTCCATGAAGGAGTTTGTACGTCGTTTATGTCTGAGTCCCCTCTATCGCCAGCAGTTCTATGAACCGTTTGTCAATAGTCGGGTCGTAGAACTAGCCTTCCGTCATATTCTCGGTCGAGGTCTGTCGAGTCGGGAAGAGTTCCAAAAGTATTTCTCCATTGTTTCTGATGGGGGACTCCCCGCTTTAGTGGGTGCTTTAGTCGATTCCCAAGAATACGCCGATTACTTCGCAGAAGAGACGGTTCCTTACTTGCGCGGTTTAGGACAAGAAGCCCAAGAGTGCCGCAACTGGGGGCCCCAACAGGATCTGTTTAAGTACAGTGCCCCCTTCCGCAAAGTACCCCAATTTATTACCACCTTTGCGGCCTACAACGGTCCCTTACCGGATCGGCATGTGTATGGTTCGGGTAACGATCCTCTAGAAATTCAGTTTGGAGCAATTTTCCCGAAAGAAACCCGCAATCCCAGTAACAGTCCTGCACCCTTTGGTAAGGATACGCGCCGTTTGTTGATTCATCGAGGCGCAGGGATTGATAGCCAGATTTCAGCTCCAGGAGCACGGGGTAAAGCACCCGGTAGTTTAGGGGCGAAGGTCTTTAAGTTGGATCAAGTCCCGGCAACGGTGAGTAAAAAAGCGGGAACTAATATCAAGTTCTCGGAAACTTCCACCCAAGCGGTAATTCGCGCCTGTTATTTACAGGTCTTTGGCCGGGATGTTTATGACGGTCAACGGCTGAAGGCGATGGAGACTCGCCTGGAAAATGGAGAGATTACAGTTCGGGAATTTATCAAAGCGCTGGCTAAGTCAGATGTTTTCCGCAATCTGTACTGGAGTTCTCTGTATGTGGTGAAGGCGATTGAGTATATCCACCGTCGGTTGTTGGGTCGTCCGACCTATGGCCGTCCGGAAATGAATCAGTATTTTGATTTGTGTTCTAAGAAGGGTTTTTATGCTCTGGTAGATGCAATTATTGATTCCGTTGAGTATGCTGAGTCCTTCGGAGAAGATACCGTTCCTTATGAGCGGTATTTGACTCCAGCAGGGTTGTCCTTACGCTCGATGCGGGTAGGTACTCTGCGTGAAGATATGGGTCAACTGGTTAAACCAGAAGAGACTCCACGCTTTATTGAGCTAGGCGCGGTCACTTCACCACGGGGTGAAATCGAGGTACAAGAGCGGATTACTCAAGGGGTTCGCAAACAACGGGAACAACGTAAGGTCTTTAAGTTAACCAATTTGACAGATGTTCCAGCCGTGAAGATCTTGATTGGTGCCGCTTATCGTCAAGTCTTTGAGCGCGATGTAGCACCGTTTGTGGTCAGTAATGAGTTCTCTAGTTTAGAGAGTCGTTTGGGTAATGGTGAGACCACGGTCAAGGAGTTTATTGAAGGGTTAGGTTGTTCCGATCTGTATATCAAGGAGTTCTATACGCCTTTCCCGAATACGAAGGTGATTGAGCTGGGAACCAAACATTTCTTGGGTCGTGCGCCTTTAGATCAAGCGGAGATTCGTAAGTATAACCAGATTTTGTCTAGTGAGGGTATTCGTGCCTTTATTGGGGCAATGGTTAATAGTATGGAATATCTACAAGCCTTTGGTGAAGATGTGGTTCCCTATTGTCGGTACAATACGCTTCCTGCGGCTAACTTCCCGAATACGGAGAAACTTTATAACCAGTTGACGAAGCAAAGTAAGGAGATTGTGATTCCTAGCTTTGAACCGGTCTAACGACAATCGAGGTTGAAATTTGAACTCAATCCCCCTAGAGGGTGAGAGGGATGTCCATTGGGGAAGAGTTAAGGCTCAATCCCTGATGGACTTTATGGTTTATGGGAAAAAACGTGAAGTTTTGTAACAACCGATCGAAGCACAGGTCAATGGTCTTAAATACCTATGCTAACCGGATGAGAGAAGGGGTCAAAATGAGGGTAAATGTTAAAAAATATTAAGAAGTGATTTAGGATGTGAACTCCATGCCTGACAATGAGTTCGGACGGATATAAAACCAATGAGTTATATCGGAGGTTAATGTCCGGCGATCGCTGAGTCAAACTCTGTGTTTTTAAGCTAATTTCCTTGAGCTATGCCAAGGTCTCTTAAAAAAAGCAAGTTCATAACCGAAGTTGCAACACAATTAGACTCAGACCCTTTGGCGCAAGCCATCTATATAAGACCCAATTGGTGACAATTTCTATTTTGGAGGACTCCACAACATGAGTATCGTCACGAAGTCCATCGTGAATGCTGATGCTGAAGCTCGTTATCTCAGCCCAGGCGAACTGGATCGGATCAAAGCTTTTGTAACATCTGGTGAGCAACGTTTACGGATTGCCCAAATCCTCACTGACTCCCGCGAGCGCATTGTTAAGGAAGCTGGTGACCAACTCTTCCAAAAACGCCCGGATGTGGTTTCTCCTGGTGGAAATGCTTATGGCGATGAAATGACCGCAACCTGCCTGCGGGACATGGACTACTACCTGCGTCTAATTACCTATGGAATCGTGGCTGGTGATGTCACCCCCATCGAAGAAATCGGTTTGGTTGGTGCAAAAGAGATGTACAAATCTCTGGGCACTTCCATAGATGCAGTGGCTGAAAGTGTTAGTTGCATGAAAGCTGTCGCAACTTCCCTGATGTCAGGTGAAGATGCAAATGAAGCCGGTTCTTACTTCGATTATGTCAAAGGTGGTCTGACCTAGACTTCACCCAAGTTTTAGCCAAGGCTCAGGTTTTGAGCATTAACTACAACTGACCATTTTAAGTAACTTCATCAAGAACACAACCATGCAAGACGCAATTACTGCTGTTATCAATTCTTCTGACGTTCAAGGTAAGTACCTTGATACTTCCGCTCTAGACAAGCTCAAAGGCTACTTCCAAACAGGTGAGCTGCGGGTTCGTGCAGCTACGGCAATTAGTGCTAATGCTTCTACCATTGTGAAAGAAGCAGTCGCTAAGTCTCTGCTGTACTCTGATACCACTCGTCCTGGTGGTAATATGTACACCACCCGTCGCTACGCTGCTTGTATCCGTGATTTGGATTACTACCTGCGTTATGCCACCTATGCAATGTTGGCTGGAGATCCTTCTATCTTAGATGAGCGGGTTCTCAATGGTTTGAAAGAAACCTACAACTCTTTGGGTGTTCCCATCGGTTCCACGGTTCAAGCCATCCAATCTATGAAAGATGTTACGGCTAGCTTAGTTGGTGTTGACGCTGGTAAAGAAATGGGCGTTTACTTCGATTACATCTGCTCTGGCTTAAGCTAGGCTAAGTGCTTCAACTGAAGGTGGTACTTTATCAACTCCCTTCAGAAGTGGAGTCTGGGAAGTCTAGGGTAAGTCCTAGACCGTTACAAGCCTAATCTATGGAAAGGGTTTGTCTCGGTGATTAATAGCCGATCGCAATGGTCTAGAATTGGCTCTTGACTCCCAGACTTTGGAGGGTAAAGTAAAAAGGTTTTAATACCATTTTTTCTGCATTTTTGAATCACAATTAGGAGAGATTAGCCCATGCGGATGTTTAAGGTAACGGCTTGTGTGCCCAGTTTAAGCAGAATTCGGACGCAACGAGAACTTCAAAATACCTACTTCACAAAGTTGGTTCCTTATGATAATTGGTTTCGCGAACAACAGCGAATTATGAAAATGGGTGGCAAAATCCTCAAAGTGGAGTTGGCTACGGGTAAAGTGGGAACCAACGCTGGTTTGATCTAATTCTGTATCAGTTGCGCTCCGGATGAGGGTTTTCCCTGTTGACAAAACCTGCACAAGAGTTTTCTAACAAAGCAAAAGTAAGGGTTAAAGCTTTACTTTTGCTTTGTTGTTTGTTAGAGTCCAGAGAGAATTGGGTGGATACAGTAGCTTCCTCTACCTGTGGAGTAGGGTCTAATTTTCATTTGTGCCTGTACCCCAAGCTATTCCCTATTCCCAGTTCTTTGTTCCCCAGCACGAAGCTCTATAACAACAGTCCTTGAAGTTCCAACAGTTAATTCTTTTGATTGACCCCTCGGTGAAGGAATGGGCAATAGAAGCCAGACTATTGCGGTGGTTAACATTCCTTTGGTTGTCGGTTGGGTTGATGATTCTGTTTTCTGCATCCTATCCCCTGGCGAATAGCTACTATGAGGATGGGTTTTATTATGTAAAGCGGCAGATGGCTTGGGCTGTTTTGGGCTGTGTGGGGTTTAATTTCATGGTTCATACGCCGTTGAAATCGTTGATGAGAGTTGCCCAATGGTTTCTACTGCTGTTTCTGGGATTGATTGGGGTGACGGTGATTCCTGGATTGGGAATAACGATTAATGGGGCCACTCGTTGGTTATCTTTGGGGGCGTTTCCGATACAACCTTCGGAGTTAATTAAGCCATTTTTGGTTCTGCAAGGGGCGCAAGTGTTTGGTTTATGGCCGTCGTTGAAACCGGCAATTCGCTGGCGATGGTTGGGAATTTTTGGGGCTGTGTTGGTGGGGATTTTGCTGCAACCGAACCTGAGTACGGCGACGTTTTGTGGGATGACGTTGTTTGCGATCGCCGTGGCTTCTGGTTTACCCTATCGCTCCTTGCTCACAACTGGGGGAGTAGGATTGGGTTTGGGGATGTTGAGCTTGAGCATTAATGAGTATCAACGGCAGCGGATTATGACGTTTTTAGATCCTTGGGCCGATCCGATGGAGAATGGTTATCAATTAACTCAAAGTTTGATGGCGATCGGCTCAGGAGGGTTTTGGGGAAGTGGGTTAGGACTCTCTCAACAAAAATGGTTCTATTTACCCATTCAGTACACGGATTTTATTTTTGCGGTTTATGCTGAGGAATTTGGCTTTGTCGGCAGTCTACTGTTGTTACTTATGCTGGGGGTGTATGCCACTCTAGGGTTGGTGGTGGCGCTCAAATGTACGGATAAGTTTCATCGTTTAATTGCGATCGGTGCGACTTTTCTGCTGGTGGGACAATCATTGATTAATATTGGGGTGGCGACTGGAGCATTACCAACGACTGGTTTACCCTTACCGATGTTTAGTTATGGGGGGAATTCGATGATTGCCAGTCTGTTATCTGCGGGGTTATTGGTGCGAGTGGCTAGAGAGAGTCGTCAAGCGCAGGTGGTGTCTCTGGACGATCGCCGTAGGAGACAGACACAGCTCAAATAAGATTAATTTTGGCGAAGGTATTATGTAGAGGTGAGAAAGGGAGCGATCGCCTCACAAATCCGTTCAAACTCAAAGTTATTGACTCGTGTCATTAACCACTGGGAAATTTGTACATCTTCAATTTCACTGGTGAGATCGAGAATAGATTCATGATCGGCTTCAATAGCATGTTGATGAAGGGCCCATAAGCTCTCCGATGATAAGGTTGGCCACGCTAAATCTCCGATTGAGGCGATCGTCGGTGGAGTCGGTTTGGTGTCCATGGGTTCAACCGTTGACTCTAGGGAACCGGTTTCATACAGATACCGAACGCCTAAATGATGAGCAATTTTCTCTAATAGCATATCTCCTTGAAAGGGTTTGCTGATAAAATCATCACATCCAGCCGCTAAAACCTGTTCTCGATCGTCCTGAAAGGCATGAGCGGTAAGTGCCATCACCACGGTGGCTTGACCTTGGATAGTCGCCTTAATCTGATGAGTTGCATCTAAGCCATTAAGGACAGGCATCCGCATATCCATGAGGATCAGATGGGGTTGCCAACTTTGCCAAATGGCGATCGCTTCTTTACCATTTTGGGCAGTCTGAACTTCAAAGCCCACATGACTTAATAAATGCAACATCAATAAGCACTGATCCCGTTCATCATCAACAACTAAGATGCGATAAACCGGTTGATCTGGAGCTAATCCAATGATCGCTTGTAGAGGATGAATAGAAATAATAGATTCAGCTTGTCCTAGCTGCAAGGGAATCTCAAAAAAGAAGGTACTCCCTATCCCCAGAGTCGAGTTTACCTTTAATTGACCTCCCATTAATTCAACAAAGTGTTGACTGATCGCTAATCCTAATCCTGTTCCTTCTTGATCGTTATGCCCAGAATCAGAAATTAGAGTTAATCCCTTACTTTGGACAAACGGTTTAAACAAAACTTCAATATTTTCAGGAGCAATACCGATCCCCGTATCAGCCACACTAAACCGGAGAGTATGTTGATTGGGATCGCTTGCTAATGTATCCGATAGCATGACTTCTAGGGTAACTGAACCTTGAGGGGTAAATTTAATACTATTATCCACCAAATTTAGGAGGACTTGTCCTAATTTATTTTCGTCTCCATACATATATTGAGAGACTTTATCTTCAACTTTTATTTTCAGTTCTAACCCTTTAAGACGAGCTTTAAGCTGTAATATATTTTTAAGCTTCTCTACACTTTTGAGTAAATCAAAATGAGTATAATTCAAGGAGATTTTTCCAGACTCTATTTTAGACATTTGTAAGACATCATTGATTAAGTTAAGTAGATGTTCGCCACTTTGATTAATTATTTTGAGTTGTTCTTGCTGAATAGAAGATAACGATCCATCACGTCCCATAACTTGTGCAAATCCTAAAATTGCATTGAGAGGAGTCCGGAATTCATGACTCATTTTTGCTAAGAAAGAGCTTTTCGCTCGATTAGAAGCATCGGCACGATCTTTAGCAATTTTTAGTTCTTCCGATTTGGTCTGAATTTGATCCACTAATTGCAACTGTTGAATTCCCAGACTAATCTGGTGGGCAATATACATGGCTACTTGAATTTCATCTTCTTGCCATTGACGAGGATTTTTATTTTGATAAATCCCTAATAATCCCCATAGCTTTTGAGAGGAAAATAAGGGAATAATCAGATAAGATCTAGCTTGTATTTTTTCGATAAATTTTAGATACTCAACTTGAAATCCTGCTTGATAAATATCTGTTATACATAGGTATTGATAGTGAGGATAAGGAGGGATATCTGAACCAATCAATCTTAAAGGATGAGGGGATTGACTTGGAGTATCGATCCAGAATTTAATGGCACAACTTTCATCATTAATTAATTCGGAAGAAGCAGAAAACCGATCTCTTATATCAACGATAGAATCCCATTCTGAAGCCACTGAATCAGCAATAAATTGACCGCTCCAATCTGGGTTTAATTGATAAACAGCCACCCGATCGCTATTAAATAGGTTTCGGATTTCATGGGTGGTAGATTTTAATATTTTATCGAGATCTAATAGGGGTTGCATCTGTGCCAATATTTTAGCGATAGACCGTTCTTTCTGAGCTATTTTCTCTAATTTCTCTTCAGAAATCTTTCGTTCTAATTCTGCTTCTGCTCGGGCTGAGAATATATCGAGAATGACTTGCTTTTGGGAGTCTATTTCCAATGGTCTTGTATCTAATATGGCCAGATAACCAATAATTTCTTGGTGGGTATTTCTTAAGGGTAAACCCCAATAGCTTTTGGCTTTTAGTCTAGAAATTAGTGGATGATTTCCAAATTTTTCTTGTAATTCATCTCGATAGTAAACTGATTCTCCAGATAAGATTTGATCGCAAGGGGCATCTAGAGTCTCAAACTCATCAATTTTCTCTAATTCTATGGAATTCCAAAAAGCTAAAATATTTACCTTGCGAAGCTTGGGATCGGAGACTTTGGCCAGTAACGCGTATTTGACTTGTAAAACATTAGCTAAATATTGAGTACAACTATTAAAAAATTCATTGCCAGTAGCAGAAGCAATACCTTCAGCAATCAACTTTAAGCCTAACTCCCGTTGCTTTTGTGCTGTGATATCAACACCAAAGGCTTGAATATCAACTAAAGTTCCCCAACGATCGACAATGGGTTGATTTGTCCACCTTAACCATCGATGTTCTCCGGTCCCTGAGCAATACTTATATTCCCAACTTTTGGGATTTAGAGTAGTTAAGAGTTCGAGAATATTATCTTCAACTTCTTCGACTGACTGGGCATTAACCAACCATGAGTTAAGTTTTTTGCCGATTAAGTCTTCAGCATTATGATTGAAAAAATGACAAAAGTATTGATTGACAAAAGTGAGTTCTGTATCGGGTTTCCAGCGGCAAATTAAAACATCTTTTTGTACTTCAATTAGTTCCCGATATCGCCTTTCACTCTCTTTGAGTGCCCATTCTATTTTATGAGTTTCTGTGATATCTTCTACCATGCCAAAAACAAACTGGATTTCATCTTTATCTTGAATCGATGAAACCGTCAGTCTTCCCCATCTGATCTCCCCATTTTGGTGAATATAGCGTTTTTCGACTTGATAGGATTGAATTCTACCGAGTAATAAATTTTGAAAGTTGGGATCGTTTTGATAGTCATCGGGATGAATAATATCTTTAATTTGAAGGTTTTGAAGGTCTTGTGAAGTATAGTTGAGGAAGGATTCAAAGGCAGCATTGGTTTGTGAAATCTGGCCCTCTAAAGTAGTAATATATATGCCAATACCCGCTTGTTCAAAAATGGCTTGAAACCGGGCTTCACTGTGTTGAAGGGCGGTGGTTATGGTTTCTAGAGGGGTAATATCTCGAACGACTAACAGGACGGTTTGGTGAGATAAGGGGGAAATTTTAGCGGATAACCAAATCCGTCGATCGCCAATCATGAGGTGATATTGAAGGGTTTGGGTTTCTCGGGTGGCGATCGCCTGTCGGATAGCCGTTAAGTGGGCATCTGCTTGGGCTTCGGGTAAACAGTCATACAAGCTTTTATCTAATTTACTTTCCGGCGGTTTCTGGAGAAATAAGGGATTATTGGTCATGAATTTCAGACAAATCCCTTCCTGGTTATACACCATGACTGCATCATCCATAGCCATGAGCATCGCTCTTTGCTCGGCTTCAATCTGTTTTTGGCGGATTACAGTTCCGAGTTGGGAGGCGATTGCCGAAGCAAAGGCCAGTAATTGATGGGATTGATGGTGAAAATCTAAGGTTGAGATTCCCGACAGAAATAGCACCAACACTGCGACAACTTTTTCTTGCTGTTGCTCTGCTGAGACGGAGAGAATGGGAATCCACAACCCTTGCTGGATATGGCACAGAGCGGCTAAATCCTTGTGTTGACAAATGTCCGGCGATTTCTCTGGCACATCCGGCACATATTGTGCCTTTCCCGTTACCCAAACTTTCCCGAGCAAACCCGTTCCACTCCTCCAAATCTGGCCTTGACGAACTAAGCGAAACCGTTCTAAATGACTCAAGACCTCTGGCGGTTCCTGTTTGTGGGAGTACCAAGCTGGACTAAGGGTTAAACTGCGACCCTCATCACTCGGTAGCCAAGCTTCACCGTAGCTCCAACCGCTGGCTTCACAGAGATGTTCCAGGGCAGATTGAAGGGCACTCTCAAAATCCGGCGATCGGCTAATCGCTTGAGTCACCTTGAGTAATAATTGAGTCTCCTCTTCTGCCTGTTGCCGTTTCAGAGCCGTTTGTCGAATCCCAATCCACTTGCCTAACCCTTGAGCCATTAGCTCTAGAATTTCTTGAGCTTGAGTATCTAATGTATTTAGGGCATCATGAGTTGACCCAAATACCAAAACACCATAAAGTTCATCCTGTACCCAAATGGGTGTACCAATAAACGATTCCAAAGTGTAGTTCCCCAAATGGAGGGGTTTGTGTTGTCTAGACCCTTGATTGGGTTGTTCATGGGTTATGGTTTTTTCCCTGCGAATCACCCAATCTAAATAAGTATCTTGAAAGTCGAGTTTCGAGCATCGACTGATACCGTCCAGGGTGGATTCCACAGCATCAATCACATACAGATCCTCTTCTATGTGACCGATCGCGCCAACCGAACATCCTAAAATAGAACATCCCGTTTGCAGATAATCCCGAAACAAAGCTTCAATCGTGCGATAATGGGATGTATCTAAACGGTGGATCTGTTTCAGATGAAAGCTAAAGCGCTCCAGTTTTGCTTCCATCAAATGACGATATTCAATTTCTTCTTGTAGACGTAAATTCTGAGTGAGCAGTTTTTGTCGGGTTTGAGAGGCTCTGACATGATAGTCAATCCGGGCAAGCACCTCAGACTTTAGAAAAGGCTTAGTCACATAATCAACCGCTCCGACTTCAAAGGCTCTCACCTTATCGATTTCTTCTCCTAGGGCACTAATAAAAATAATCGGGATATCCTGGGTTACGGGATCGGCTTTCAGCAAGGAGCAAACTTGATAACCATTAAGTTCTGGCATTAGAATGTCAAGTAAAATTAAGTCAGGGGGTATTGCTTTAGCACCCGATATTGCCAATGCACCTGTGACTGCCGATCGCACCTTATAGCCCTCTTGAGAGAGCATCTTAGCAAACAAATGCAAGTTGGCTGGGATATCATCAACCACAAGGATATTGGGTTTAACTGAGATAGGTTCCTGCTTAATCATCAGCGATCGGTCAGACAATGAATGCCAAAGGGGAACTTGGTTTGAGAGACAGAAACAGAGCGATTGTGAATCTAAAGTTATTTTTGATTCATAACATATCTGTGATTGCCCTCTATTGTAAGTCTCTATGGATATTTTTGCCATAAATTCAGTTGATCCTAGAAGACAAAATAAGAATCCCCCTATAGACGTTCAGAAGTTTCGTTGTTTTTAAAAATTAATCGAGTGCTAAATTTATGACCTCTAATCGAGTTATCCTCTGTGTCGATGATAACCCCATTATTTTAGATAGCTTAAAGCGACAACTGAAAGCATGGTTGACTTACGGTTATTTTATCGAGCAAGCTGAAAGCGGAATGGAAGCTCTAGAAATTGCTGAAGATTGTTTGTTGGATCAAATGGATATTGCTTTAATCATTTCCGATCATATGATGCCGGAAATGTCGGGTGATGAGCTATTAATTAGAATCCATGATTTATCTCCAAAAACATTGAAAATATTATTAACGGGTCAAGCTAGTGCCGATGTTGTGGGACGAGTGGTTAATTATGCTAAATTATATCGATATATTGCCAAACCTTGGGATGAGGAAGATCTGAAGTTGACGGTCCTTGAGGCATTACGAAGTTATGACCAAGATCAAAAATTAGCCCAGCAAAATCAAACCTTACAACTGATCAATACAGAACTCAGGGAACTGAATCAGGATTTGGAGAAAAAAGTTTATCAAAGAACCCAAGAGTTGGAACTGGCAAAACAAGCCGCAGAATTAGCGAATCGGGCTAAAAGTGAGTTTTTGGCTAATATGAGTCATGAGCTGAGATCGCCTTTAAATGTGATTTTAGGCTTTTGTCAATTAATGGGCCGTTCTCCTGTTTTACCAACAGAACATCAAGAGAATGTTCGGATTATGAATCGGAGTGGCCAACATTTGTTGACTTTAATTAATAATGTTTTAGACTTATCTAAAATCGAATCAGGGAGAGTTACTTTAGATGAGGGCTGTTTTGATTTTAGGAGGATGATTGACGATCTGGAGGATATGTTTAAGCTCAAAGCAGAACAAAAAAATATAGAATTAATTTTTGCCATCGATCGAGAGGTTCCAGACTACATTTGTGCAGACCAAGTCAAATTGCGCCAGGTCTTGATTAATTTGCTCAATAATGGAATTAAATTCACCCAAAAAGGGCAAGTCTTTCTCCGTGTTTTAGCGATCGAGAATGAAGAATTAAACCTCTCAAAAAAAGTGGCTCTGCAAGTGGAAGTAGAAGATACTGGTCCTGGAATAGCTCCAGAAGATCGGCAAAAGTTATTTGAGGCATTTGTGCAAAGTGAAACGGGAAAAGTGTCTCAAGAAGGAACGGGTTTAGGCTTGACTATTGCCCAAAAATTTGTTCGGCTGATGAACTCCACAATCACTCTTAAAAGTCAAGTGGGTTATGGGAGTAAATTTCAGTTTACGATTGAAGTCTGTACGGTTGATGCAAATGAAGTCGTCCCGAGCAGTGGAAGTCGTCGAGTAGTGGGTTTAGCACCAGAACAGTCTGTGTACCGAATTTTGATTGTGGACGATCAGTGGGAAAATCAGCAACTTTTGTTACAAATTTTAGAACCGATCGGTTTTGAAGTGAAAATGGCAGAAAATGGACAAGAGGCGATCGCCATTTGGGAAAGTTGGAAACCTCACTTAATTTGGATGGATATCCGGATGCCAGTTATGAATGGAGATCAAGTGACTGAGCATATTAGAGCGAATACACCAGCAACCGATCGATCCCCCATCATTATTGCCTTAACTGCAAGTATTTTAGAGGACGAACTCGAGCGTATAGTCAGGGTAGGGTGTAATGATTGTGTGCGGAAACCCTTCACAGAAGCTCTGATCTTTGAAAAGATTGCCCAATATCTAGATGTACGTTATATTTATGATTATCATTTAGAACAGCCAAGGGAAAAATTAATCACTACTTCTCTATCCCCATTTATTCTCACAGCCCATAGCCTAAATGTTATGCCCAATCAGTGGCTAAAGGCATTATATCAGGCAGCAGATGCCATTGATGACGATCGGCTTTTACAGTTGATTGACCAAATTCCTGAGCCGCATTTTGCTTTAGCTAACGCCCTAACTGATTTAGTAAAAACCTTTCGCTGCGATCAAATCTTAAGTTTGATTGAGGAGAGCGATATTGATATTCTTGATTAAGATGAGGAGCTAGTTTGTAAAAACTGTGGATACTTACAAAGGGAATATTTTAATTGTTGACGATCAACTGGAAAATCTCCAGGTCTTATCTAAAACGTTGTCTGAGGCTGGATATAAAGTTAAAGGAGCGGTGAAAGGAGAAATGGCTCTCAGAGCTTCGCGATCGGGAAATCTGGATTTAATCCTTTTAGATATTAAATTACCGGATATGAATGGCTATGAAATTTGTCAGGAGCTAAAAAAAGACGAACAGACTCAGAATATTCCTATTGTCTTTCTCAGCGCATTAGATGAAGTTTTAGATAAAGTCAGGGCGTTTCAAGTTGGAGGCGTAGATTATATTACTAAACCGTTTCAGGTGGAAGAAGTTTTAGCTCGCATTGAACATCAATTAACGATTCGACGATTGCAAAACCAGCTAGAAGCGCAAAATAAAACTCTGCAACAGGAAATTCAAGAACGTAAGAAAGCTGAAGAAGAGGCCGCAGCAGCGTCTAAGGCTAAAAGTCAATTTTTAGCGAATATGAGCCATGAACTCAGAACCCCTTTAAACTCTATTTTAGGGTTTACTCAAGTGATGCTTCGGGATTACCAAACTAATGATGAACAGCGAGAATATTTAGAAATCATTAATCGAAGTGGCGAACATTTATTAGATTTGATTGATGATATTCTTGATTTATCAAAAATTGAAGCAGGAATTATTCATTTAAATGAAAAAGACTTGGACATCTACTATTTATTAGATGGCTTAGAGGATTTATTTGAAATCAAAGCAGAATCTAAAAATATCCATCTAGAATTTAATGTTGATCCTCAAGTTCCACAATACATCAAATCAGATGAGCAAAAGCTACGGAGTTGCTTGATTAATTTGATCGGCAATGCAATTAAGTTCACAGCACTCGGTCAGGTGAAACTGAGTGTAACGCTCCAACAAAACAGGGGTCATAATGGGAATATTGAATTTATTGAATTTAAAGTGAGTGATACAGGCCCAGGGATTATACAGGAAGAACAACAGGATTTATTTAAGGCTTTTGTGCAAACGTCAACCGGGATAAGTTCTGCTCAAGGAACGGGTTTGGGTTTATCGATTACCGATAAGTTTGTGCGTTTAATGGGAGGAGAAATTTCTGTTAGCAGTGAAGTAGGAAAAGGAACAGTATTTGTGTTTGATATTCCCCTAAAATTAGGCCATCAATCTTTACTTAATTTTAGGGAAACGGATACTCGCCAAGTCGTAGAGTTAAGTCCTAATCAAAAGATGTACCGTGTTTTAGTCGTTGATGATACCCCAGAAAATCGCAAGCTGCTGGTCAAGTTACTTTCCCCTGTCGGTTTTGAAGTAATTGAAGGGACGAATGGTCAAGAAGCGATCGCTCTTTGGCAGAGCTGTAAACCTGACTTGATTTTCATGGATACTCGGATGCCTGTGGTTGATGGCTTAGAAGCGACTCGCATTATTCGGGAGCAAGAACAGCAGCAGGGTCTAAAGTCAACAGTGATTATTGCCTTAACTGCTAGTGCTTTTGAAGAAAGGCGTACAGAAATTATACAGGCTGGTTCCGATAATTTTATTTGTAAACCCTTTAAGAGTCAGGTGATTTTTAATAGTTTATCTCGTTATTTAGAGGCTTCTTACATTTATGAAACGATGCCAAAATCTAAAAGGAAGCTTAAAAAACATCGGGTACGCAGCGATCGCTTCTGGGGAGAACAGTTTACTCAAATGTCACCAACCTGGGTACAGGCTCTCTATTCTACTGCTAGAGAAGTGAATGAAGAACAAGTTGAATTCTTGATCCAATCAATTGCCCCGACTCACCCAGCCCTATCTGAAGCACTGACTGCTTTATTTGATAACTTTCGCTTAGATATTATTATGCAAGTAACCCAGGATTATTTGCAGCGATCGCCCTAACCTATTGACGATCCATAATGCCTCGTCTCGGAAGTGGTGACGAAAGAATAATAGAAGTCGAAGTTTGTCCAAACTCACTCAGTTGATTGATTATCTCCTCTAAGTGCCCCATTGAAGATACCGTCACTTCCATAAAGAAAGAGAAGTTACCCGTTACATGGTGACACGATCGCACTTCTGGCAACATTTCAATCAGGGCTAAGATCTGCGGATACTTCTGAGGAGTCGTGGTGAGGGCAATAATAGCAGCAATAGCATAGCCCACTTTTTCCGGGTTGACCTGGGCTTGATATCCTATAATGATACCCGCTTCTTCCATTCGTTTTACCCGTTCGGCGATCGCTGGAGCAGACAACCCCACCTTTCTCCCTAACTCCGCCAACGATATTCTTGCCTCCTCTTGCAAGATCTCCAGAATCCGCCATCCGGTTCGATCGAGCAGTTTTTCAGAATCAAAAGTCATTACTCAATTTTACCTTATAATTCTCCAAAAATCGCTTCATTTTCCTTCAAATCTCTATTCAATTCCGCTTTAGACTTAGTTATTCTAAAACACAGTAGGAGCAACCCATTTCCCATTCCCTATTCCCCAGCGCATAGCACAATAATTCCCCATGGAACTTTCAGTCATTCTCAAAGGATTAATCATCGGTTTATCCATTGCCGCACCCGTTGGCCCTATTGGCATTTTATGCATTCGTCGCACCTTAAGCCAAGGCAGAATCGCCGGATTAGTCTCCGGTTTAGGGGCAGCCACTGCCGATGGTTTCTATGGCTGTATTGCCGGATTTGGATTAACCTTCATCTCCAATCTTTTCATCGAACATCAAATCGCATTACGCCTCATTGGTGGACTTTTCCTCTGTTATTTAGGTATCCAAACTTTTCGCTCGTCTCCCAGTAAAGAAGAAGCTAAAATTGACGGTAAAAACCTATGGCGAGCTTATATTTCTACCCTCTTTCTAACCTTAACCAATCCCTTAACTATTCTCTCTTTTGCCGCTATCTTTGCCGGATTCGGAGCTGGAAATACTAACGGACACTATGGGTTAGCTCTTATCCTCGTTCTGAGTGTATTTTCTGGGTCAGCTCTGTGGTGGTTCGTCCTGGTTACCGCCGTTGGCTTCATGAAAAATAAAATTACCCCTCATCGCTTGCGCTGGATTAACCGTATTTCTGGAGTCATTTTATCCGGATTTGGCTTAATTGCTCTTCAGGTTAGTATAGTCGAGTTATACATGAAGTAGAAAATATGAATGTCCTTAACCGTCGCCTGGGACTAGAACAGGAATTTTTTCTGATACAGGAAGAAGGAATAGGGACTGAGGTTGAAAGGCGATCGCGGCTGGCATCTTTCCTGTAACTCTTCCAGGGTAATATAAAATGGTGGCGAGATAGCCCTGTGAGGCACAATGATGGTTGTCCAAGCTTCCCCTCAATCTAAACCCCTATGGGTCCAACTTCCCCAAGAATTGACGCTGCATGTGACACCGGAGCAGTTTGCCATGCTGGCTGCGGCCAATCGCGAACTTCGACTGGAGAGAACTACAACAGGAGAATTGATCGTGACCCCACCAACGGGTAGTGAAACGGGCAATCGCAACTTGAAACTCAGTTACTTCCTCGCCCGGTGGATTGAAGAAGAAGGGGGTCATGGTTTGGCTTTTGATTCTTCAAGTGGGTTTGAACTGCCGAATGGGGCGAACCGTTCTCCTGATGCTTCATGGGTACGTCAAGAGCGTTGGGATGCTCTCACCCCAAAGCAACGCAAGGGTTTTGCGCCCCTATGTCCGGACTTTGTGGTTGAATTGCGATCGGAAACTGACACTCTCAAGGAACTGCGGGCAAAGATGCAGGAATATTTGCAGAATGGGGCGCAGTTGGGCTGGTTAATTGACCCGAAAAATAAGCGGGTGGAAATTTATCGTCTAGGTCAAGCTGTTGAGGTGTTAGAGAATCCGAACCAGCTATCAGGAGAGCAGGTTTTGCCGGGGTTTACACTGACGCTGAAGCGGGTTTGGGCATGAAGAAAGTATTCTTTTACCGGGCAAACCCAACATTTCGTCAGAGGAAGAGTGCGGATACGAAATAGAACTGGGACGGGCGATTGAGTGATAAAATAGGGAGATACTCTGCTTTGGTCAGTGGGTTATGACAACAACGAAAGAAACTGTCCGCTCTCTCCTTGAGAGACTCCCAGATGATTGCTCTTTTGAAGAAATCCAATACCATCTTTACGTTCTTGCCAAAGTTCGGCAAGGTTTGGAAGCAGCAGATACTGAAGGAACAATCTCTCAAGCAGATGCAGAAAAACGTTTGAGTCAATGGCTGTAGTAAACTGGTCTTCAAAAGCATTGGATGATGTGGATGCGATCGCTGCATATATTGCTCGTGACTCTACTGCGTATGCTTCTGCTGTCGTCCAAGAAATTATTGACGTTACCCGAAATTTGCAGCAATTTCCTCTGAAATCCTGTCGGATTGCCCAGATTGATGACACGCCCTAATTCATAGACTTAACTCAGCACGCTTTTACCAAGCTTGCATAATCCAGCCATAACGCTCAGCCCTAATAGAGAGATGAAACTGCTAGGTTCAGGAACCGACGTTGGTGCCTTGGGGTCACCATTGACCTCTGCTTGCATGAAAAATGCTGTGAGTTCAACCTCATCCACAGGAAGTGCAGCCGGGTCACCCGTGTTGGTGTTGTTCACGTAAGCGATAAGCTGATTAACACCTCCATAAATAAAGTTTTCGCTCGTCACTAAAGGGTCGCCCTTTAGCCAATTGCTACTGCCTGTGAATTCAAAATCAACCGGACCACGACCATCACCAAAATCATGGACACCTGAGCCGACGCTGCCGAAGATGACAGCGTTGGCTCCAGGAATAACGGTTCCATTCAGACTCAGGACAACACGATCGTCAACGCCAATATCAAAGATGGAGAGCGATACATTCTCAACGTCATCAGGGACAAAGAACTCGAACATTCCTTGCCAAACCCCAGGTGTCCCAAATGGATCGGGCCAAAGGGCATTGCTATCCAACCTTGCAGTCGGTGAAATATACGATGCCCCACCATCGTTAGAAATCTGCCATCCTTCCAGACTTGTACCGGTACCTAAATCAACCATAAACGCTTGTGCTGGAGTTGCCATGCTTGCAACTAACAACGTCGATGCGCCCATGAGTAGAATGTTTCTCATAAAACAAAAATTCAAGAAAAAACTAACTCATCACATAATATACCTCATTCTATCACTCTGGGAAAAGCACCCAAATCCCGCCGCTCATATTGCATTGCCGGAGTCTCTGGCATGAGTTCGTCGGCATAACTCACCGTACTGCCGTGACACGACTAAAATGAGGCAATAGGATAACGATAGCAAACCAATTAAAGCACTGAGATCGGTTATTGATACGGGATATACGGGTGATTTGATGCTGCCAAGGGCGATCTGTTGGGAATTAAACTTTTGAGCAGTTTGG
The DNA here is from genome assembly GCF_982964205.1 of Roseofilum sp. NCBI lineage: Bacteria > Bacillati > Cyanobacteriota > Cyanophyceae > Desertifilales > Desertifilaceae > Roseofilum > Roseofilum sp. The sequence continues at coordinate 44,197 of NZ_CEZBFX010000018.1, forward strand.
TTATCTCCTAACCCTTCTTTTCTGCTTAGGGTAAAATTTAGGGACAATCTTGCAACCGAGGTTCAGTCTATGGCAGTTCGTCAACCCCGCTATAGCAAAGAAGAGTTTGCTCGGCGTGGCGATGAGATTTATGAGTCTCAGGTGCGTCAACAGGCCGAAGAAGGCAACCAAGGCAAAATTGTGGCGATCGACATCGAAACAGGAGCTTTTGAGATCGCTGACGATCTACTCACAGCATCAAAACAGCTCTCAGCAAGAGTATCAGATGCTCAAACCTGGTTTGTTCGCATTGGACATCCAGCAGTCGATCGTTTTGGGGCACGGAGTTTGAGACCAAAGCAATGATGCAAGGGCGTGTGAATCAGAGTTGTGAAGCAATGTTGGCGATCGCCGTTAGGAATAATCAGACAACGCAAAGGGTAGATGCCGTAATTGATACAGGCTTCTCTGGTTTTTTAACCTTGCCATCAGAGATGATCTCGACATTAGCACTCAGTTGGGAAGGTCGAGATATGGCGACATTAGGCGATGGAACTTTTTGTACTTTTGAAGTTTACCTTGGGCTGGTAATTTGGGACGGGCAATACCGTGAGGTTTATATCAATGAGTCAGAGACGGTTCCTCTGATTGGAATGCAGCTATTGCGAGGTTATGATTTGCGAATCCAAGCAATCGAGGGTGGTCTAGTGACGATCGAGGCTTTGTCTCTCTAATCGCTATCGGTCATTTCTTCTTTTCCATACTGGATTCTAAAGGAAACTGGTATTCATGCAAAAGCAATCTGCCACCGCTCATCTTGGTCGTTTTGCCGCTCACTCCTTGATGGAGATAAAATGCTAAACTTTACACTGCGCTTGAAGCGATCGCTCTCACTCCCTTCCCCACTGAATTTTCTTCAAAAGCATGAGTATCAATATATTCACGACAATAGGCTCGATCGCACGTTGGGTTGCGATCGTCATGACTATTGTCATGGTTGAAGTATTTTGGATTGCCCGTCCAGCAGTACCGCGCGGAGATTTGGCAACCCTCGAAAACTATTTGATCCAAAAACTGAGTCAGCCAGGTAAGCCGAAACTGGGTAGTGCAGCTCTCATTCTGATTCAAAAGGGTGAAGTTGTTGCAGCCCATCCTTTTGGGATTGCAAATGCCGCCAAAAAAATTCCCGTCCAGATCGATCGCACAATCTACCAAATGGCATCCGTGAGTAAGATGGTCACCGCTTGGGGGGTCATGAAGCTCGTAGAAGAAGGACGGATCGCTTTAGATAAGCCTGCCAATCAGTACCTGAAACGCTGGCAATTTCCCGTGAGTCAATATAGCGATAAGGTAACCATTCGACATCTACTCAGTCATACAGGAGGATTAGACGACCTTTTTGGCTACGCTGGTTTTCTGCCCGGTGAATCGATTCAATCCCTTGAAGAGTCGCTGACTTTGACCCAAGATTCTATGTCAGGAAAACCTCGTGGAGTGACAGTTGCTAGAGAGCCTGGAAGAAACTGGCTATATTCTGGCGGTGGTTACACCGTCTTGCAATTATTGATTGAGGACGTCACGCAAGAGTCTTTTTCGGACTATATGAAAAAGGCTATTTTAGAACCTTTGGGTATGAGAGAATCAAGTTTTGACTGGGAGGCGATCGCTGCTTCTGGTCGTACAGATCGGCTAGCAACCAGCTTCGATGAAAAACTTCAACCGAGTCCTCATCGTCGATACACAGCTACAGCAGCGGCATCTCTTTACGCAACGCCTCAAGATATGGCTCGCTTCGTTCAAGCTTATAGCCGAACGAACTTAGTTCTAAAACAAGAAACACTAAAGCAAATGATCAACCCTCAGCCAGGGGCACATCAGGATTGGGGTTTAGGACATACTTTGTATGTTGCTAATGGTGCTGATGAATATACTGTAGGTCATGATGGGGGGAATTTGCCGGCGTTAGGGCATACGGTGCGGGTCAATCCTGCTACAGGCAATGGTATCGTTCTCCTCATTTCAGGAAACTTAGAGTTGGCAAGCCAGTTAGGAGATGACTGGGTTTACTGGGAAACCGGGAAGCTACCGATGAATGCAAAGTGGCGAATTTTGGGCAGCCGTTTAGTGCCAGCGCTTGTTGGAATTGGGTTAGGGGCGCTGGCGATCGCAACTTGGTCTGTTCAGTAATGGTTTGCTAATGAGGTGAGGAAATCAGTAAGATAGGAGTAGTGTAGGAGTGCTTTGAACAAACTGTATCAATATAAGTATAGAGCTACCTCCAGATTTAGAAGATGAACTATCCACTGAGGCATCTCAACTCAAGTTGCCTTTAGTAGAGTATATTTTGCGCGTCCTCTCATTTCGCCCTTTCCTTCAAAATCCTCCTAAAACCGGTGTAGAACTCGTGGCTTACTGGGAAAGCATCGGGGTGGTTGGTTCCCGATCTGATGTCATTGATAGTCAGGAACACGCGCGTAGGTTGCGTAACCAGACAGAAAACCGAGAGCGGGCTTAGGTAGCGAATGTATTTAGTTGATACAGATGTCATGATTGACATCCAGCGAGGTTACGCGCCTGCGCTTGCGTGATTCGCCTCTGTCTCAGAACTGCCAAGCATTCCTGGGTTTGTTGTCATGGAACTGATTCACGATGCTCAGAACAAGCAACAGGTTCGTAAAGCTTTACAGATGGTGGCTCCGTTGCAAATTATTTGGCCTACTGAAACCGATTGCGCTCGTGCTTTGTCTGATTTCACAGCCTATTATCTGTCTCATAAGGTCGGCCTAATTGATGCATTGATTGCCGCTTGTGCCGTTGGCCGAAATGCTACTCTCTGTACTTTCAACGTAAAGCACTATCGAGTCATTCCTGGCTTAAACGTTGATCAGCCATATAGTCGTTGAAGCCGCCTAACATTACGTTGGTGCGGACGCAATAGAGATTATCGGTTAGAGTTAAGGTTGTAAGGGTCGATCGCACTTTATGGGGAGTCACTCAGCATTCAAAGGTCAACCCTGATCGCCCACAAAATTAGGGGTATTGGCATCAGCACGGATGAGGAGATCGTAATCAACATCATGGATTCCATTGAGTCTTGCCTTTAGCGATTTGTTGGATGGCGCAACCAGCGTTTTAATTCAATCATGCTAGGTAGGGTTATCCCTACCTTCATAGTAGTTCTTAGGTACTAACCTAAAGATAAACTAGATCGTTGTGTAGTGTTACTAAACTCAGAAAAAAACTACACATAGAATGAGACACCTGGAGTAAGCTTTACATGCACGCCTATGCAACAAACGCTTCTGAGCGAAAATCGACTCCAATTTGGCTGGCGTTCTTTGCTATAGTGGCTTCTTTAATTTTGAGTTCTGGGTTGCAGTTGACGAAATTGCAAGCTCCTTGGTGGCTTGACTCGCCATCAGTCATGGGGTTTTACGGCCTAATTTATCAGTGGTTTGATAAATATCTGTGGTGTCAACAATTTAAATTCATATCCTTCTCATCGATCCCAAATCTTCAAGGTACTTGGGTAGGTGTTATTCACTCATCTTATAGTGGTGAAACTAATGTTCCAGATACAACAACCGATATCCCAGATGTGATTTTGTATGTTCGGCAAACCTGGACACAGTTAAACGTGCGTTTGACTACTCAAAATTCCAGTTCGTATTCTATTATGGGAACAGTCAATACACATAAATCTTCAGAGCCTTGTTTGAAGTATGAGTATATGAATGAACCATCTGCTCTAAGCATCGATACTATGAATGCTCATCGAGGTACGGCTAATTTACAGCTATCTCCAGACGGTCAGGAATTGGCTGGAGATTACTTCACTGGTCGTGGGAGGCAGAATATCGGAAAAATGGAATTCAAGCGTGTCTCTCGTGAGTATTTGACACGAGTAGAGGCTTTAAGAAGAGTAACTCAGTAATTTTGATGACGATTCTAATCTTATGGCTATATCTCAATCCCAACTTCAAACTTGGTCTCATCAAGGAGCAACTGTATCGGCGAAAAAAACTCATGAGTCTATTAGACATGCCCTACAAAGTTATCAGTGGACTTTAGATATCTATTACACCACCTACTTGCAAGGATCATATAGGAATTCAACCAATATTTATGGTGATAGTGATGTAGATCTTGTAGTAGAACTCACTTCTAGTGTTTACTCAAATTTAACCACAGAAGAGAAATCGAAGTTGGGAATGTTCCCTGTTGGCTATACTTGGTTTGACTTTCAAAAGGATGTAATTTCTGCATTATCCAGATATTATGGTTCTCAATATATTGATACATCAGGTAGTAAGTCAATCAAGTTGCTACCTCATAGTGGGCGGATCAAAGCAGATATTGTTGTGTCGGCAACTTATGAGCATTATGAGAAGATGCAATTAGTCGCAGAAGGTATGACATTTTGGACAAGACCTGGAGAGCAACAAATTTGCAACTTCCCAAAACGCCATTATGATAATGGTGCAAATAAGAACTCCAAGGAACAGACTGGTGGGTGGTATAAGCCTACAGTTCGAGTTTTCAAGAATGCTAGAAATTGTATAAATGCAGGTTTGCATGTTCCAAAGCAATTTCCCTCTTATTTTATTGAGTGTCTTTTATACAATGTCCCAAACCATAAGTTTAGCGGTAGTTTTCAATCGACATTTGAAAATTCACTTAATTGGCTAAGTACCAAGTTAAAGAAGGGTGATTGCCAAGATTTTGTATGCCAAAACGAAATGAGTTATCTATTTGGAAATTCACCAGTTCAATGGAATCCTGATGATGCTCGTGATTATGTACAGAGGTTGATAAACCTTTGAAATACTTAAGTTGATTGGTTCAGAGGATGACAACAGGCTTGAATCTAAGACTAAGCTTGATTATGAGCATTTTAACATGGCGAAAAAATCTCAACGATTTTTCGGGCAAGTAACCCTCTAACCTGATGTTATCGTTATGTGATCTCCACATTTGAGCTGCCTTGTCACCCCTTGAGTAGTCCATTCAGTCTTGGCTTAAGATAGAATTACAGAAAGTAGAATGATAATCATCATCACAAGTGAATTGAACGAGATTAGAAAGTGATGTGTAATTGGAAGACGGCCCCCTCAAATGGAACGGTAGACCAGGTAGATATTGCCATAATTGGTGCGGGCCCCCAGGCGTTAACATTAGTGACGCATCTGCTGCAAAAGAAGGAGTCCATGCGCAACCGCTTTGTGGTACTCGATCCAGCGGGGGATTGGCTACAGCAATGGCAACACCAGTTTGCTGCCTACAATATTCCCCACCTGCGATCGCCGGTAGTCCATCATCCCGACCCCAATCCCCATGCCCTGCGAACCTTTGCTGAATCCCGTTCATCGGAACTCTTTGCTCCCTACGACCTACCGGGAACCCAACTCTTCCATGACTTTTGTCAAGAAGTGATTCGGCGCTGGGAATTACACGAGCGAGTCATTCCAGCTCGGGTACAGCGGATCGAACTGTTTCGTCAGCAAGGATGGCAGCGGTTTCGATTGGAACTCGCCGACGGTGGAGTGCTGACAGCCAAGCGGGTTGTGTTGGCGATCGCCGGCGGTCAAGCCAATATTCCTGCATGGGTACAAGCCTTGCCCTCAACCCCCCCAAAAAATCGCCTCCTGCACTCCAATCAGGTCGATCTGCGCGATTGGCCGCAGTTAACCGGAGAAACGATTTTAATTGTCGGCAGTGGGCTGACGAGCGGACACCTAGCATTGGGGGCGATCGCTCGGGGCGCAAAGGAGATCGTGATGGCGCGGCGCACCTTTTACGAGAAACTCTTCGATGCCGAACCGGGATGGCTCGGCCCCAAATACCTCAAAGGGTTTCACGCCGAACCGGATTGGGAAACGCGCTGGCGGATGATTCAAACTGCCCGTAATGGAGGTTCCCTAACCCCAGCCGTTCTCACCCAATTGCGACGCAAAGAACGACAGGGCAAGCTCTCGTTTTACGAGCAGTGCGAAGTTCAGTCCGCCACGTGGCAAGAGAATGCCTGGAGAGTAACCTGCAACCATCCGGGTATTCATCACTGCATTGCCCAACAAGCGATCGACCGCATTTGGCTGGCAACGGGTAGTACGCTAGATGTGGATCGCTGGCCCCTATTAGCCAATATACGGGCGACTCACCCCTTACCCCTGGTTAATGGCTTACCCGTGTTAGATGCTCGGCTTCGCTGGGCAGGACGCAATCTTTTCATTATGGGGGGAGCCGCAGCATTGCAATTGGGGCCGGTGGCTCGCAACTTATTTGGGGCTAGGCTGGCGAGTCACCGCATTGTCCCAGCATTGATCAAGGACTTTAGTGGGCGATCGTACTCCGCAGTATAACTGTGTTGGTGCAGAGTGATTGCTGGGAGTTCAAGGTTATCGTTACTGCACTGGGACTATTTAGGCTGCTTGGGGGTTATTGTCAAGGTAAAATAAATAGGGTATATTACTCAGGCTCGGTTCTAGCGCCTGATACCCGCTAGAGGTAACGGGGAAAGTCCGGTGTAAATCCGGCGCTGTCCCGCAACTGTGAGGAGAGACGCAACTCTTTAAGTCAGAATGCCCGCCGAGGTGTAAACCCATCACATAAACATCTGCGAGGTACAGATGATGAAGACTTCAAATTTTTGCGATCAGCTTTTTGTCAAACATTTAAGGTTGTAGCGTTCTAAGTTGAACGTCAGGTTGATATTCAATCAAGCTATCTGAGTAAAGGTAGCCAAGTTTTGTGCTGGCGATCGCATCTAGTACCCTCACTATATCTAACTATGGGCTGTTTACCAATCAGAAGACAGCTAGTATTTAGGTTGACTTACAGAATTTTAGGAAGCGATAACTGATGACCATTCAAGCTACAACGCTGGGGTATACCCGCATTGATAAAAATCGTGAAGTTAAAAAGGCATTAGGAGCCTTTTGGAGCTGCCGGGAAGAAGTGATTCCGGCTCTGAAAAACAGGGTGGCTGCCGCAAAATTTATTCAGGAGGAGAGCCATGGGACTCAGGAATGATATATGGCAGGGCGATTGCGGCTACTGGCAAGACCTATTTATTCGGGAAAACCTGTTACCCTTAGGACATGCAGCATGGCAGGGGTTTATCACTGAGGGACGGGGCATGGTAGCTTGCGATGTGGCCGCGATCGATACTGGATCTGTAGATTATAACAGTGACATAGTTGAGCATACTGTCCGGTTTGTTCCCCTGTTGCATGTCTCAGCCTATTTGCAAACGCTCCATCTAAAAACAACAGTTATTGAACGGCTGCTTGATACGGTTCAAACCTATGATCCCGTTCAAGAAATTCTGTTGTTAATTGATGAAGACGGACAGGCAGATATTAACCTACTGCGAAACCTCAAAGTTGCTCCAGTTGATTGTTACCAACAGGTGCAACGGCGTTGGGTAGAGTTCCAACTCGATCAATCCCCTGGAGATTTGTATGAACAAAAATACTGAATAGATCCCAATACCGGCTCATCCCTTTTTTAAATATCAATTTTCCCGTCAACTAAAACCACCGAAATATGCTCAGAAAAGCTAATTTTGTCTTGACTCCATACATCAACAGCAGCAACCTGCGGGCAACTTACCAAATTCTTAATACCGTTGTGCCTTATGTTCTCTTATGGATTTTAGCCATACAGGCTCAATCAATTTCTCTATGGCTATTGCCCCCAATCCTTGTACTCCTAGTTCTCTTTTCACTGCGCTGTTTTTCCTTGATGCATGATTGTGGACACAATTCTCTCTTTCGGTCAAAATCAGCAAACCGTATTATTGGGTTCCTGCTGGGTGCGATCAATGCGATTCCCCAATATGGCTGGTCAAGAGATCATGCCTACCATCACAAAACCAATGGCGACTGGGAGCGATATCGAGGCGTTGCCGATTTCTTGTCCACCGAGGAGTTTTCTCAGCTCGATCCTTTCCATCAAAAACTATATGAAGTCCTGCGACATCCACTTATGGCGATTCCCGGCGGCTTCTTCTATCTTGTCATCAAGCCTAGGCTGATTTTGAGCCTAGGAGTTTATGATTTAATCCATCATATATTTACTGATTTAAAGCAGGGTTCGGAGTTTAAATTAGCGCAAATGATTTCTGCCCACCAGTCCAAATACTGGCAGTCATCTGCTGAATTTTGGGATCTCCTGCTCAACAACATCTTTGTGGTCAGTAGCTGGATTATTTTAAGCTCTTTATGGGGATTTGAATTGTTTTGGAGTATTTACTCTATGGTCATCATTTGTTCTGCCACGATCTTTATCTGGATCTTTTTTGTCCAGCACATTTTTGAAGGTGCTTACGCTCATAAAACGGAAGGCTGGGACTATATTTCAGGTGCAGTTAAGGGCAGCAGTTATTTAAAATTACCAGCTATTCTCAGATGGTTTAGTGCAGACATTGGCTATCACAATATTCATCATCTTTCCGAAAGAATTCCCAATTACTATCTCGCCGCTTGTCATCGTGAAAATAGTCATCTGCTTTCGGATGTCAAGATTCTCCGAATCACAGATTTATTTGACTGTGCCCAATTCATTTTGTGGGACGCAGATTCAAATCGTTTAGTTTCGGTTGCATCCTTTCGTCAAGCTGCGGAGGCTAGGGCAAACTTTAATTGATTCGCCGGACTTGATATTACCCCCTTTTAGGGAAAGTGACAGAAGAGGATAAATATATTTCTTATTATTTTTTGGGTTTAAACTATTGCCTAGTGTGAAGTGCTATAGAGCTATGTCTGTTGTTTAAGTTCCATTTATGAAAAGTTCTCCACTTTTTCGTCACAGTCGCCTTCGTTTAGCGTTTTGGTATGCCTTAGTGATGGGGGCAATTTTAAGTGTATCGGCGTTGGGTATGTATCGTTCCCTGGTGCGATCGAATTGGCAAGCAATGGAACGGGAAATGGAGTCGATCGCGGGAACACTTCACGATAGCTTAGAACCGATGTTGCCTGCCTCAGAAAACCCCACCACTGTGTTAAGGCAGATTTTGCCTGAATTGTGTTTAGTGGGACAACCGTGTAATTTTAATCCGACTTTAATTGAAAGACATACCATTGGTATTAGCGATCGCAGCACCTATTTCCTACGGCTGTTTAATCATCAGGGGCAACTGCTAGCTTTTTCTCCCAATCAACCGGCGAATCTTTCTGGCATCTTAAAGGATACTCCCTGGCAAACTCTCACCAGTGAGGGGATTCGTTATCACCAATTTACGATTATTTTACACAGTGCTTATCCTCATTCCGTTGGCGATCGCCACAAGCACAAATCATCTTGGGGTTATTTGCAACTGGGACGAACTTTACAACCCTTTGATGCTGAAGTTAGACGCATACAAACGATCTTAGCGATCGGGTTTCCCCTAATTTTAGGGATAGTGGTGATGTCGAGTTGGTGGCTTTCCGGGTTAGCCATGCAACCGATTTATCAATCGTATCAACAACAACAACAGTTTACCGCTAATGCCGCCCATGAGTTGCGATCGCCCCTAGCTAATTTGTTAGCAACCATAGAAGCCATGTTAAGAATACCCTCCTCAAAACCCGAAGATTTAACCCCAATGTTGCAAACTCTAGAAAGACAAGGAAGACGCTTAAGCCATCTAATTACAGATTTACTCTTATTAACTCGTCTGGAAGATCGAGTCCCTTCTACCTCTTTTCAGTATTGTTGTTTAAACGATTTAGTTGGGGATCTGGTAGAAGAATTTTCCGAGGTGGCTATGAGGGCTGATATCGATCTCATTGAGCACATCCCCGATCGCCCAATTCAGGTTTTAGGAGACGATTCTCAACTTTACCGTTTAGTCTCTAATTTAATCGCTAATGCCATTCAATATACCCCTAGTCAAGGTCAAGTCGTGGTGAGCTTAACCGTCAAAGAACGTCAGGCTTTGATTCAGGTTCGAGACACGGGAATAGGGATTGCCAAAGAAGAACAACCGCGTATTTTCGATCGCTTTTACCGGGTTGACAGCGATCGCGCTCGAACCACAGGAGGCACAGGTTTAGGATTAGCCATTGCCCGGGCGATCGCCCACTATCATCAAGGCGATCTTACGGTTACCAGTCAACTCGGTCAAGGGAGTCTATTCACTATTGCTCTTACCCTGATTCATTCTTGAGTAACTATCAATGTCCTGGTGAGTTAGTCATTCTTAAAATTCACTTTACCAATAGGCTTTTAAATGCTACGATCATAGCCAATTGATAAGTATGAACAGCATCATATTATTCTCAATCTAAAAGAAGAACCCCATAGTGTAGAAAATTGTCGCGACGGTGAAAATAGAGACTTTATCTACCACAAATTTGAATCCTTTGCACGTATATTTTTAACTAAACTAATTCTCAAATATGCATTACAAGCAGAAGAATATCATTTCTCTAAAAGCCTTATGGCTCAACAGTACAAGCAAGTTCTGAATTATAGGGAATATTTGCCCTGGAAAAAAACTGGAGGAGCCTTTGTTACCGCTTTTTTGGGTCAGCTTAAATACTCACTACCCTTACTCGAGGATTTGTACTACATTTTGTCGTGCAAAATGTGAGTTAAAATGCTATAGCCATTGGGTTGAGGTTACTTCATACTCAATGCCGTCCAGTATAGGTTAAGGAATAGAAAATTTTGATATAATTCAGTGAAGCTCAACACTGAATTCGATCGCATCATGTCTGCTAAAGATGTTTATCATAATACAGTTAAAGTAGCCTTGCAAAAAGAAGGTTGGACAATCACCGACGATCCACTAGTGTTAGAGTTATCTTCTGGTAGGCTGGAAATCGATTTGGGTGCAGAGCAACTGGTTGCTGCTGAAAAAGATAATGTCAAAATTGCTGTTGAAATCAAGAGTTTCTTATCTTCTTCTCCAACTTCAGAATTTCATCGCGCTCTAGGTCAATTTCTCAACTATCGAGTTGCCTTAAAACAGGAAGAGCCAAATCGAGTTCTGTTTTTAGCCGTTCCCGCTAAAATATATTGTAGTTTTTTCTCTGGAGAACTGGCGCAATTGAGTGTTACTGAATACCAGGTGAAAATTCTCGTGTTTGATTCCGAAAAAGAGGTTATTGTACGATGGGAAGATTAGATGAGTACCGCCAAGCTGTTCTGAAAGTCATAGCAGAACATCATAAATATAAATCGTCTTATGGTGACCTAGAACAATTTATTATTAGCGATACGCAAAACGACCATTATCAACTGACAAGTATTGGCTGGAATGGCGATCGCAGAATATTTAGTTCCTTAATTCATATCGATATCAAAGGTGATAAAATTTGGATTCAGCATGATGGTACGGAAATTGGCGTGGCGAATCAACTGATTGAGTTAGGCGTACCCAAAAAAGCGATCGTCCTGGGTTTTCACGACCCCAATGCTCGCAAGTTTACCGAGTTTGCGATCGATTAGGATTGGGGAATAGATTAGGGAATACCAAGAAAAGAATCAACGATCGCAATATCAGCAAACGAGTTATTAACAGATTGGAGGAAGTTGAATTTGGACTGGAACTCCTTACGGAAATCTTGCTTGGAACCCCAAAGCTATCAGACAATCCACTTTTTAGCCGAAGAAGGCAATATTCCGTCGCTGAACATTTATCTGCAATACATAGGAAGTCCCAACATTGCAGTTGGCGGGATAACCCCTTTATATTTAGCAGCACGAGAGGGTCATTTTGAGGTTGTTCGTCTTCTGGTAGAGTATGGAGCCGAGGTTAATCCAAAAGCATCGGATGGTTATCCAGCCTATTCGCCAATTTTTGCAGCGATTTACCACAAGCGCGATCGCATTGTAGAGTTCCTTTTAAAGAATGGAGTAGAACTCGATATCTATTTAGCGGCAGCGTTGGGAGATCTAGAAAACTTAAAACGTTTGCTCGCTGACGAGGACGATATTAATTCTCTCAACATCAAGCGAAATGAACCTTTCTTCGGAGGAGCGAGCTTATTGCATCTGGCAATCTGCCGAGATTCGATGCCAGTCGCCGAATTTTTGCTTGAAAAAGGAGCCGACATTCATATTCGCAATAAATCAGGCGATACTCCTCTCCACCATGCTGCCAAGTATAATGCGCTCGCTGTCGCTCAATTGTTGATAGAAAAAGGAGCCAAGCTTGATGCCGAGCCAGAAAAAGAAGACACGCCGTTACATCGAGCCTGTAGATACGGTCATGTAGAGATGATAGAACTACTATTAGATAATGGAGCTGAGATAAATGCACTCGGTTGGCCTCGTAAGACTCCCATCAATGAGGCTATTCAAGGAAATTACCCAGAAGCAGTGAAGGTGTTAATCGATCGCGGTGTATACTTAGGTAGCATTCGTTATTATACTTTTTATGGCAACGATAATACAGAGCATTCGAGCAAACGTCCGCTAACTTTAGCCAGAGAACTGGGGGATAGGGAAGAAATTATTGAACTACTTATTGCTAATGGAGCTAAGGAATTTGGCGACGATATTTTATCAGCAAACCCTTCCTTAGCCTTATTAGTTGGTGGCGTAATAGTACTCCTAGTCCATCTGTCTATGCATTACTTGTCCGCATTTCTATGCGATATCACAGCAACTCCATGTATACCTCCTCCTTATTAAGTTGGTTAGGAGGAATGGAAAGATTAGACAAGTATCGCCAAGCTATTCTGGAAGTCCTGGCGGAACACCATACAGCGCTTTGCGCTTTCATAGAGAAATGGTATTAGCCGTTACCTGGGCAATTGTCCATCATCATCAAAGCTATCTTACGGTTACCAGTCAACTCGGTCAAGGGAGTTTATTCACCATTGTTCTTAACCTGATTCATTCTTGAGTAACCATCGATTGGAGATCGCCTTGAAAGAAAACATCTCTCCATCAACTGGCTCTAGGGATTTGTATACCAAGCCCTCTCGTCTACTGGCATTTAAAGATGGGCCATCGGCATGAGAGAGCAACTCCTCAAGGGAAGAAAAGTTGCGGAAGACTTGAATCGATTCAGAGACGACGGGCACATGCTGCAAGCCGAGCTGTTGGATAAAAGAGAGCCGCTCTGATGCCGGGAAATATTGCTGGCGATCGATGTCCCAAACATCAAAGACAAACCAAGCTGGTTCTGTCAGCTTCTCGTTATTTTTCTGAATGTTAGGGCCGATCAACTCGCCTTGAATGGCTAGGTTGCGATGTAGTGGAGGCAGCAATTCGAGCAAATTTAGCTTCAGAGCGACTTGCCAGAGAATATTGCGGGGCTTGTCGGGGCGATCGCACTTGAGGTCTAGGTTACGCGAGCAAACTCCAACCTCACCCTCTCGGACGTACACCGTCATGGAAGAGCCATCCAGCTTAACGGTTTCCTCAAAGGCAACATCCTGGAGAGTAGCGGCATAAGATTCCCACAAGTTTTGAATCCGTTCTTGGTCAGTTTTCGGAATAACGCTAGGGAATGCTCCCTTCACCAACCCCGATAGAGAGGCTGGAACTGGAGGCTCGTATTTCTGCACCCCCAATAGCTCAGTGACATCATCCCCTACGGAGCAAGACAGCGCTGCAAGTTCCGGAAATGTCGCCACAGGTAAAACCAAACCTTGGGAAAGTTGTTTGCGCAACTTGACGGTTCGCAAGCGAAACCCTTCTTCTTCTCCCATACGTTTGAAGGAGCTAGATCGGAGAAATTCAAATTCAGGGCGAATGGGGAGAAAAGAGTCAATCTCGAAGTAAACAGCCAGATCCCCCACCTGAAATTCATTGCGCTTGGTTACCACTTGCCAGCCTCGTACCTGAACGACATCCAGCGAATCAGCATTGGGCACAGGCTGCGAAGACTTTATTTGCTCGATTGTTGCCAGTTTTCTCATTGTGTTTTCACCCAGGACAATCTTTGTACATTTACCCTCTTAACCAACAATTATAGCTATTTTACTACAAATCGTATTACTCTAATAAAGTTGCTGTAGCGCTTTAGAAATATGAGCTGCCATAGTACTACAGCACTAAAAGGAAGGGGGTATAATACATGATTTTTGGCCAGTCACGGCACGAGGTTGGGTTTCGGTTCTCAAGTCAACTTATACTGCATGGCGCTGCGAGGGAGAACTCGCTCCACCTCCTCCACCGTCGTTTTACCCAGGGTTACCTTATCAGTGGCTGCTTTGCGAAAGGACATAAAATCTGTGTTTTTCAAATGTCGGCGCAAGTCAGTGACTCCCCCTTCATAAATCAACTCGTGAATGGGATCGTCTACATTAAGCAACTCAATAATGGCCTCTCGTCCTAAATATCCCGACTGAAAACACTTAACACACCCTTGTCCTTTACGCCATTCTTCTGGGTTGGCTTCATGTAAACCAATGCCTAATTTCTTTAAATCCTCTTCACTAGGGCGATAGGGCGCGCCACAATGGGTACAAACACGGCGTACTAAACGCTGGGCAATAATCCCCAGGAGCGCGTCACTAATCAAACCCGGATCGGGTCCGATATCCTTGAGCCGGGGAATGGCTCCCACGGCATCATTGGTATGCAAGGTGGTAAAGACTAAATGACCGGTTAAAGCTGCTCGGACTGCGGTTTCTGCGGTTTCATGGTCGCGAATCTCTCCGACCATAATGATATCGGGGTCTTGGCGCAAAATGGCCCGCAATCCAGCGGCAAAGGTCATGCCTGCTCTTTCGTGGACTTGGGTTTGGGTAATTCCGGGTAAGATGTATTCTACGGGATCTTCAACGGTGACTACATTCACTTGCTCTGTGGCTACGGATTGTAAACTGGTATAAAGAGTACTGGTTTTCCCGGAACCGGTGGGTCCGGTGAGGATAATCATGCCCTGGGGTTGCTTGAGCCAGTTTTGATAGATGGGTTGGGTTTTATGGTTAAAGCCGAGGTCTTCAATTTTACTAAAGGGATTTTTCCGAGGAAGGAGGCGGATCACGGCTTTTTCGCCACTGACACACGGAAGGGTACTAACGCGCATATCCATGCCCAATTCTCGATTATCTTGGGTGGCGTATTTTTCTCCAATCCGTCCATCTTGGGGGCGACGACTTTCGGCAATGTCCATGTTGGACATGACTTTGAGGGCAACGATGACTTTACGGCTGACTTCTGATGAGAGAGTCGTAATATCTCGGAGTACGCCGTCAATGCGATACCGAACCCGCAAGCCGTGGGGTAGGGGTTCAAGGTGGATATCGCTGGCACGGTTGCGGAGAGCGCCGGAGATAATGGTTTTAATGCGGCTAATTTGACCGACGGCTTTGGATAAGTAGAGTTCGGTAACTTCGGTAATATTTTCTTGTTCGAGTTCCCCGGTGATGGGGTTAACGAGGGGCGCAGCACTGATGCGAGTATGGTCAAAATTACGGGTATGATGCCAAGAGCTGTAGCTTTTTGGGGAAATGGGGATGATTTTAATATCGGTGAGGGTACGATCGCTCATTTCTCGGATTCGATTGTCTTCTACCCTCACGGGAGAGCCAAGATAGTAGCAGTTGCGCCACAGCAGTAAGGGAATAATGGGAGGTAGGTTCTGGCGATCGGGGAATTCACGCCAAAACCGAGAACTGACTTCAGAATCAAGTAAGGATAGGTTAAGGTGGCGATCGCTATCGACTAATAGCTGAATGGCTTGATCACAAGTTACACTACCTTGTCGGAGTTGTTGCCAAGCTGAAGGAATCAGATCGCTGGTTTGCATGGGTTTTAGCTTGAGGATAAATGCTTTGTTTCCCAGTATACTGTTTTCCTCTTCGGTTGTTGGCGCTCTAAAAATTCCAAGCGGTATGATTAACGGAATCGAATTCAAACCGCTTGTCCACCTTTGTTTCTCCGTATATATTCAACGTAATCGCGGCTTCATTCCCTAGAGGTTCGACGCTGTGAATGGCATCGGGGAGAAAGGTAATGATTTCTCCAGGAGTTAAAATATAAGAATCTACGGCTTCAATGCGATCCTCGAATTCAGGAGTCGGACTTCTGCGCCAAAATATATTTTTTTCTTCTCCACTTAATAAAGCCACCACTCCCCAACTGCCATGATTATGAATCGGGGAAACATTGCCGGGTAACCAAGCCACAATTTGAATCGTCAGCGTAAACTCTGGTTCGTCATATAGGGATAAAATTGACCATCCTGGATTCGGACTCGGTTCTGAATAATAGGTTTGTAGCCAAGGAGAAGAATCTAATAGTTGACGCAAACAGCGAGCAATTTCCGGTAAACGCTGGCTATCTTCCGGAATCTCCCACAAAATCGTTTCTAAATCCGTCAGAAACCGATATAACCGATACGGTTTATCCCCAGCGTCTGGAGAACTTAAAGACTCTAAGGGATGACGTTCGCCTTGTTCATTCACGAGCCAATCAGCAGCTTGCATGGCATCACTCTTTAGTAAACACTTCTGAGGTCAACCGTAACTTAAAGGGAATCCCAAAGAGAAAATTCTCAGGAAGAGTTCAGATTTCTCTCACAGCTACTTCAGTTGGGTAAGGTTTCATGAAAATGTCAACAGTTACAGCTATCGTTAACTTTATCGGAGTCACTCATGAAACTACATTACATTGCCAGCCTAGCGATCGCCTCTATTTTTACTGTAGGTATTACCGCCCACACTTATGCTCAAGGGGAGTACAAGACCGGAGAAACTTCTACCTCTCTGAAAGCTTGCGCTGGCAATCCCTGTGCGGGTAAAAATCCTTGTGCCGGTGAGAATCCTTGCGCGGGTGACAACCCTTGTGCCGGTAAAAATCCTTGTGCTGGTGACAACCCCTGTGCTGGTAAAAACCCCTGTGCTGGTGACAATCCTTGTGCCGGTAAAAGTAGTGCCCTCAAAGCCTGTGCGGGCAAAAATCCCTGTGCGGGTGAAAATCCCTGCGCCGGAAGCAATCCCTGTGCCGGTGCCAGCAAACGTCCCGCTGTTT